>JBOHBD010000144.1:0-15971 GCA_050698195.1 Gaiellaceae bacterium | reverse complement strand
GCCCTGCGCTGGTGACCAGCGTCGGGCGGAGGTTCCGCTCGATCGTCTCCTTCGTGATCACGCACTTGGAGACGTCCTTACGGGACGGGAGCTCGAACATGACGTCGAGGAGTGCGAGCTCGATGATCGAGCGGAGGCCTCGTGCGCCCGTCTCGCGCGCGAGCGCGTGGTCGGAGATCTCCCAGAGCGCGTCCTCTGTGAAGACGAGCTCGATCGAGTCGTAGCCGAAGAAGCGCTGGTACTGCTTCACGAGCGCGTTCTTGGGCTCGGTCAGGATCTCCACGAGATCCTCACGGGTGAGTTGGTGAACGGCCGAGATGACCGGGAGGCGTCCGACGAACTCGGGTATCAGACCGAACGCCATCAGGTCCTCCGGCATCACCCGGGTGAGCATCTCGGCGCTCGCCTCGGAGTTCTTCGAGCGGATTTCGGCCCCGAAGCCGATCGTGTTGTGGCCGATCCGGCGCTCGATGATCTTGTCGAGACCGGCGAACGCGCCGCCGCAGATGAAGAGGATGTTCGTCGTGTCGATCGAGAGGAACTCCTGGTGCGGGTGCTTGCGCCCGCCCTGTGGCGGCACCGAGGCGACGGTGCCCTCGAGGATCTTGAGCAGCGCCTGCTGCACGCCTTCGCCGGAGACGTCGCGCGTGATCGACGGGTTGTCCGCCTTCCGCGCGATCTTGTCCACCTCGTCGATGTAGATGATCCCCGTCTCGGCCTTCTTGATATCGAAGTCGGCCGCCTGGATGAGCTTCAGGAGGATGTTCTCGACGTCCTCGCCGACGTAGCCGGCCTCCGTCAGCGCCGTCGCGTCGGCGATGGCGAAGGGGACGTTCAGGATCCGAGCGAGCGTCTGCGCCAGGAGCGTCTTCCCGCACCCCGTCGGCCCGAGCAGGAGGATGTTCGACTTCTGCAGCTCGACCTCCGCGTCGTCGAGCCCCATGCGAACGCGCTTGTAGTGGTTGTAGACCGCGACGGCGAGCGTGCGCTTCGACTCCTCCTGTGAGACGACGTAGTCGTTCAGGACGGAGTAGATGTCGAGCGGGCGGGGCAGGTTGTCGAGGTCGAGCTGTGCGGGAGTGGTCAGCTCCTCGTCGATGATCTCGTTGCAGAGGTCGATGCACTCGTCGCAGATGTAGACCCCAGGTCCAGCTATCAGCTTTTTGACCTGGCGCTGGCTCTTGCCGCAGAAGCTGCAGAGGAGCTGCTCGTTACCCTCGCTCGCCCGAGCCATCCCGTCTCCTTTTACTCCGAATTCCCGCTCAAAGCTAGACCCATCGCGTCAACGATGCTCGATCACACGGTCGATGAGCCCGTAGTCCTTGGCTTCCTGAGCGGTCATGTAGAAGTCCCGATCCATGTCCTTGGAGACCTTTTCCATCCCCTGGCCGGTGTGCTTGGACATGATCTCCTCCATTAGCCGCTTCAGGCTGATTACCTCCCGGGCCTGAATCTCGATCTCCGTCGGCTGGCCGTGGAACCCGGCCGAGCCCTGGTGGATGAGGATCTTCGAGTGGGGCAGCGCCGAGCGCTTGCCCGGAGTCCCGCCCGCGAGGACGATGGCTCCCATCGACATCGCCATCCCGACGCAGATCGTCGCGACGTCGGGCTTGATGAACTGCATGGTGTCGTAGATCGCCAGGCCCGCGTAGACGATGCCGCCCGGCGAGTTGATGTAGATCGAGATGTCCTTGTCCGGGTCCTCCGACTCGAGATGGAGGAGCTGCGCGACCGTGAGGTTCGCGATCTGGTCGTCGATCGGCGTGCCGAGGAAGATGATCCGCTCGTTGAGCAGACGCGAGTAGATGTCGAACGAGCGCTCGCCGCGCGAGGTCTGCTCGATGACCATCGGAATCAGGGGGCTCATGCGTGCTCCTTGCTGCCGGGGATCCACAACTTCGTGTCCCCCTCGGCCTTTTCCTTGTCAGGGGTCCACAGCTTGTCCCGCGCCGCTGCGAGGTCGGGCGCGATCGGCTGGACGTCGGCGACGAGCCGGTCGAGCGCGGCGCGCAGGCGGAGGTCTTCGCGGATCGACTCCTGCTGCCCGTGCGCCCAGACGTCCTCGACGAGCTCCTCGGGGCTCTCGCCCGCGGCGTCGGCCTCCTCGTGCAGGTACGAGCGCACCTCGTCGTCGGAGACCTCGATCCCCCCGCGGTCCGCCAGCGACTCGAGCGCGAGCTCGCGCGCGATCGACACCGCGGCCTCGAGCACGAACTGGCGCTGGATCTCCTCCGCAGGGGTGCCGCTCGCGGCGAGGTAGGTCTCGAGCGACACGCCGCGGCGCTCCAGGGAACGGACGAAGCCCGTGAGCAGGTCTCCCGCACGCGACTGGACGAGCGGAAGCGCAGGCTGTACCTGCGACTCCCGAACGAGCTCGTCGACTGCGGCGACACGGTAGGCCGCGTCGATCTCGGCGTCGAGCTGGACGCGCAGCGTGTCGGCGATCGACTCGCGCAGCTCGGCGAGCGTGTCGAACTCGCTCGCGGCGCGCGCGAGCTCGTCGTCGAGCGGCGGCAGGATCTTCTCCTGGACCTCGCGCACCGTGACCTCGACGGTTCCGGTCGTCCCGTCGGCACGGGCGAAGGAGATCTCCTTCGTCTGACCGGTCGACGTTCCCACGAGCGCGGCTTCGAGCTCACCGGTCAGCCGTCCGGCTCCGAGCTCGACGACCGTGTCGCGCTGAGCCTCGCCCGACGGGTCGACGAGGTCGACGACGAGGGTGTCTCCCTCACGCGCCGGCCGCCCGTCGGCCGGAGCGAGCTCCGCGACGGACTCGCGCAGCGCCTCGATCTCGGCGTCGATCGTCTCCTGCGGGACCTCGGCCTCTGCGTGGGGCACCTCGAGCGTCGTCCAGTCGACGATGTCGGGGAGCGGCTGCACCTCGACCGTCGCAGCGAAGCTCCAACTCTCGTCGGTCGTGCTCGGAAGCTCGAACTCGTAGCGAGGCTCCGCCACGGGACGCACGCGGCTTCTCGCGGCGGCGCTCCAGAACCATCCCCCGATGTGGCTGTCGACCGCCTCGGCGTAGATCCGGTCCTTCCCCAGGCGGGAGACGAGGACCGGCGTGGGGATCTTCCCCTTCCTGAAGCCCGGGATCTTTGCGCTCCGCGCGAGGTCGGACATCGCGTGCTCGACCGCGTGCTGCACCTCCGCGGGCGAGACCTCGACGGTCAGCTTCACACGGTTGTCGCCGAGCTCCTCGACTCGCGCTGCCATTCGGCCATTCAACCAGACCACCCCTTGCCTCCCGTCGAGCGAACGACCGAGCGATGTGTGCCAATCCGTTGACAGTGCCTGTCCCTGTGAACGACAAAAGAGCGTCAAAGTTCATCCACAGCGGGACGCCGCGTACGATCGTCGCCGATGGCCGAGCGCTTCGACGTCGTCGTCGTCGGGGTCGGCGGGATGGGGAGTGCCGCCCTCTACCACCTCGCTCGCCGGGGGAAGCGCGTGCTCGGGCTCGAGCGCTTCGACATCCCGCACGAGCTCGGCTCGTCGCACGGGATCACGCGCATCATCCGCCTCGCCTACTTCGAGCACTCGAGCTACGTGCCCCTTCTGCGTCGTGCGTACGAGCTCTGGCGCGGGCTCGAGGAGGAAGCAGAGGAGCAGCTCCTGTACGTCACCGGCATCCTCGAGGCGGGCGAGCGGATCTACGAGGGCGCCCTCCGCTCGTGCCGCGACCACGACCTGCAGCACGACGTGCTCGAGGGGCGTGAGGTGGGCGTGCGCTACCCGGCGTACCACCTGCCGCCCGACCTCCCCGTCCTGGTGCAGCCCGACGGAGGCTTCCTCACGCCGGAACGCTGCGTCGTCGCACACGTCCAGGGCGCGTTGGCTCGCGGTGCTGCGGTCCGAGCGCGGGAGCGCGTCCTCGAATGGGATGCGCGGGAGAACGGCGTGCGCGTGCGCACCGAGCGCGGGATCGTCGAAGCCGAGCGCCTCGTGCTCACCGCGGGAGCGTGGTCGCAGGAGGTCGCGCGACTCGCACCGGGGCTCGTGGGAGCCGTCCGCCAGGCGCTTGCCTGGTTCCAGCCGACGCGGCCGGAGCTCTTCACGCCGGCACGACTGCCCGTGTTCAACCTCCTGCTCGACGGCGAGCACTTCTACGGCTTCCCGGCACATGGCATCCCCGGCTTCAAGCTCGGCCGCTACGACCACTTCGGCGAGGGCGGCGACCCCGACGCGATCGCGCGCGAGCCCACCCTCGACGACGAGGCGCCGCTCCGGGCCTTCGCCGAGCGCTACTTCCCCGACGGGGCGGGACCGACGCTCGCGCTCAAGACGTGCCTCTTCGAGCCGTCGCCCGACGAGCACTTCCTGATCGACCGCCATCCCGAGACCGCGCACGCGGTTCTCGGCGCCGGCTTCTCGGGGCACGGCTTCAAGTTCTGCTCCGTCGTCGGCGAGATCCTCGCCGACCTCGCGCTCGACGGAGACACGCGCCACGACATCGGCTTCCTCAGGCTCGGCCGGTTCGCGTGATCACGCCCTATCCTGGGAGCACGCGGGCGTGGCGGAATTGGCAGACGCGGCGGGTTTAGGTCCCGTTGGGCTTCGGTCCTTGGAGGTTCGAGTCCTCCCGCCCGCATCGGCTCCGGACCGGTGTGCGCAAGATCGTCCGCTCACGCGGACTCCGATCGAGGGCGTCCGCCCCGCGGGCCAGACCGCCCTCGGCTCGCGACCTAGTAGCGGCCGACGAGCAGCGCGACGGTCTCGCGCATCGTCTCCGCGACGAGCCCGAGCAAGAACACGATGACGAGGACGGCTGCCGCGCCCAGCACCTCCCCGGTCGTCGACAGCACGAGCAACGCCGTGAAGCTGCCGAGGACGAGAAAGGCGGTCGAGAGAGGCCGGCGGGTGTAGGTGCCGAGCCCGAGCCCGACGAGGAACGCGGCGCCGAACACCACGATTCCGAGCGTCATTGCGCGAGGGTAGGACCGCCGTCGGACGGACCGTGCAGGCCGGCGAATTCTCAAGCAACGCCAAGCACCGGCCGATCTCTCCTTCTGATGTCCCACCGGAGGTGGATCCGCTGCACGCGCGCGGCGTCGATCGCCGGTATGGCGGCGTTCGCGATCGTCATCGTCACGTCAGCTCCGGGCAGCCGTGTGGAGTCGTTCTTCAACGTCTGGGTCTACAACGGCCTGATGGTCCTGGCGTGTGTCATCGTCGGCTCGCGCGCTCTGCTCGTCTCGCGTGAGCGAGCCGCGTGGACGGCGTTCACGGTCGCCTTCGGCTGCTGGACGTTCGGCGAGATCTGGTGGGCGACAGTACAGCCCCAGTCGTATCCGTCGCTGGCCGACCTGGGCTACATCGCGTTCTACCCGCTCGGCTACGTCGGGATGGTCGCGCTGCTCCGCTCGCACACCCGTTCGATCGGAGGAACCCTCTGGCTAGACGGATTGACAGCCTCGCTCGCCGCGGGAGCGCTTGCGGCCGCGGTGCTCGTCGAGCTCGTCCTCGCGACGACCGAGGGGTCTGGAGCGACGGTCGCGACGAACCTCGCCTACCCGCTCGGGGACGTGCTGCTCCTGTCAGCCGTGTTCGGCGTCTTCTCGCTGGCGAGCTGGCGGCCGGGACGGCGCTGGCTCCTCCTGGGGCTCGGTGTCCTCTCGACGACGCTCGCCGACGCCGTCTTCCTCTTCCAGAGCGCCGCGGACACGTACGTCGAGGGAACGTGGATCGACATCCTCTGGCCTGCCGCGTTGCTCCTGATCGCCTCGGCGGCGTGGGCCGAGGACCGGAGCGGCAAGATCGCCGTCGAGGGGAGGTCGCTGCTCGCCGTTCCGGCGACCTGCGCCGTCGTCTCGATCGGCGTCCTCGTCTACGACCACTTCGATCAGGTCAACCTCCTCGCCCTGGCGCTCGCCACCGCCGCGCTCCTCGCGGTCGTGGTGCGGCTCGGAACCACCTTCCGTGAGAACGACAGGCTCTTCAAGCTCACTCGCACGGAGGCGATCACCGACTCCCTCACCGGGCTCGGCAACCGCCGCAAGCTGCTCGGCGACCTCGGGCGCCGCCTCGCCTCGCCGGACACGGAGCCGACGCTGCTCATGATCTTCGACCTCGACGGCTTCAAGGGCTACAACGACACGTTCGGCCACCCGGCAGGGGATGCGCTCCTCACTCGCCTGGGGTCGAAGCTCGCGGACGTCGCAGGTCGGGGCGGGGCGGCATACCGGCTGGGAGGTGACGAGTTCTGCCTGGTCGTCCCTGTCGCGGAGGGCGAGGCGGAGTCGCTCATCGACCGTGCCTGCGCCGCGCTCTCCGAGCGTGGGGACGGGTTCGACATCGGCAGCTCGTTCGGCGCAGTGATGCTGCCGGATGAGGCCGCCGAAGCGAGCGAGGCGCTGCACGTCGCCGACGAGCGGGTCTACGCGCAGAAGCACTCCAGGCGACTGGACGGCGACCGAACGATGGCTGCGCTGCTCGAGGCGCTTGCCCTGCGCGAGCCCGATCTCCCGGTGCACCTCGACAGCGTTGGTTCGCTCGCAGTCGAGACGGGGCGCGCGCTCGGCCTCCGTCGCGACGAGCTCGACGAGCTCGTGCGAGCGGCGCAGCTCCACGACCTCGGCAAGCTCGCGGTGCCGGACGAGATCCTGCACAAGGCGGGCCCGCTCGACGAGCGCGAGTGGGCGTTCGTTCGCCAGCACCCTCTCGTCGGCGAACGCATTCTCCGCGCGTCACCGGCATTCCATGGCGTCGCGAGCACCGTTCGCTCGACCCACGAGCGCTGGGACGGGGCGGGCTACCCGGACGGCCTTGCCGGCGACGAGATCCCGCTCGCCGCCCGGATCATCTCAGCCTGTGCCGCCTTCACCGCGATGACCTCGCCCCGCCCGTACCGGGTTGCCCGAAGCGCGGACGAGGCGCTCGCCGAGCTCGAGCGCTTCGCCGGGACGCAGTTCGATCCGACCGTCGTTCGCATCCTCATGGGACACGTTCGCAATCGGCTCGGGGCAGAGCAGCCCGCGTAGCGAACGATCCCGCTACCGTGCCCTGGCAGGGCCCCGTAGCTCAGTGGATAGAGCGGCAGACTTCGAATCTGCGTGCGGAGGTTCGACTCCTCCCGGGGCCACTCGGACTGTGGGCGATCTTCGAAGCCCGCATGAACACTACGGATTAGGCATGCGAAGAACCTCGATCTGTAGGGCCATTCGTACCGCGAGCAGGATGTGCGGACCCGCATGAATACTGGGAACGGGCGTGTGAGCGCTTCCGGACTTGCGAGGCGGTGCAGACCCCGGTGCTACCCCCGGAACTCGCCAGCCCCGGCGACACGGGAGGTGTGAGCGCGGTTCGCTCAGGATGCGCGGGGCAAACAGATCGGGTTGTGCGAGCAATTGCCTGTAGTGAGTGTCCAGGCAGCCTCCACCAGCGACCACCGCGGCTGTTGTCTCGCGCTGAGTAGCTCCTCGTGCTCGACGACTGGCCGGAGGCTACAGCATGCCGGCCGAGTGCTCAGTCGCCGGGGCCGCCCCACTCGAACGGGAAGTGCTTGCTCGAGCGCCCGGCCCAGTCGAACGTGAAGCCGAAGGCGTCAGCCCGGTCAGCCGTCGCCACACCCCAAGTCGCGACCTGACCCGGTCCGACCTCGGCGCCCGGCGCGTTATGCACCTGCACGCGCTGTCCCTCAGCAGTCGTCGGTCCGGTGAGCGCCTCCGCGCGCCCCTCCACCTTGCCGGGAATCTCGACCCGCCACCACGCCAGGTCGTCGGCGATCTCGAAGTCGATTGGCGCGGACTCGAACCCAAGCACCTCCTCCATCAGCTCGGCGAAGCCGGCGGGCCAGCCACCCGCGTCCCCGGCAAAGATCGTCTGGAGCGCGTCGCGCTGAGAAGCGTCCGCTCGCTCGTCGATGAAGAACCCCGAGACGGAGTTCTTGGCCTCGCCGGTCCAGATGTTCCCCTCGAAAGAGCCCAGCATGACGACGCTGAGCCCATCGAGCGACACGTCGCCGTAGTTGCCCTCGCGGACGTGCCACGCGAGGATGCCCTCGCAGTCACCCTCGCTCGGAGGCTGGGCAAAGGTGCACGGACAGGGAATGGTGCACTTGCAGACGTCGAACCAGTCGCCCTTCAGGTGCCATCGAGGGACGTCGGCCATCGCTCCTCCTTCCCCGAACGCTGTCTTCCGTTCGGCGCGATTTCCTCTTGGTCTGCCTCCGGTTCGGACACTAGCGCGCCGATGACTCCCCTCCGCTGTAGCCTCTCAGTTGACCTCAGCACACCGGATGGCAAAGAATCGCATCGGATACAGCTTCACTCTCTTCCGATGGGAGGCGACATGGCCTGGAACATCAAAGGGTCCTATATCGAGACCTGCTCCTGCGACTTCTTCTGTCCCTGCAACTTCAACCTCGCCAACGGTGCCGACTACGACTACTGTCGCGTCGCGCTGGTCTTCAACCTGACCGAGGGCAACGTCGACGGCACCGACGTCGGCGGGCTCGCGGTGGCCGCGGTCGTGGACAGCCCCAAGGTGATGACCGACGGAAACTGGCGGCTCGGCGTCTTCATCGACGAGCGGGCGTCCGAGGAGCAGGCGGAGAAGCTGCTCGGCGTCTTCAGCGGGCAGCTCGGCGGCCCGATGGAAGCGCTCGGGCCGCTCGTCGGCGAGAACCTCGGGGTCGAACGGGGACGCTTCGACATTCGCGAGGAGGGGCTCCGGCACGGCGTGAAGGTCGGCGACGCGGTCGACTTCGAGATCGAGGACGTCGTCCCGTTCGGCATCGAGACGGGACAGCCGGCGCGAATCGCCGGCATCTTCCATCCCGTCGGCTCGGACTTCACCGTCTCGAAGCCGACGCGAGCGCGCGTCAACGCCTTCGGCATCGAGTTCGAAGGCAAGTCCGGCCTCTACACGTCCGAGTTCTCCTGGGCCGCCTGAGGCCGTGATCGCCTCAGCACACGAGCGTCGCGCGGCTGCCGCCGGGCTGGCGCCAGCGTTCGCCGCCGCCCGTGCCCGGCTCGGCCTCGTCGCTCTGCTCTTTGCTCTCGCCGCCCTCGCGTGGTGGCTCACGGTCGACCGGATGCGCGGCATGGACGAGGGGCCCGGAACCGATCTCGGAGCCCTCGGCTGGTTCCTCGGCGTGTGGGTCGTGATGATGGCCGCGATGATGTTCCCATCCGTCTCGCCGACGGTGGCGCTCTATTCCCGCATGACGCGACGACGAGCGCCGCTCGCGCCGCTCTTCTTCACGTCGGGCTATCTGCTCACCTGGAGCGCCGCTGGCGTACTCGCCTTCTGGATCTCGGAGCTCGGGGGAACCCTTCTCGGCGACGAGCTCGCCTGGAACAGCGCAGGGCGCTGGGTCGTTGGCGCGACCCTCCTCGCCGCCGCCCTCTACGAGCTCACCCCATTCAAGGATGTCTGCCTCGGTAAGTGCCGGAGCCCGCTGGGCTTCCTCGTCGGCTCCTGGCGCGGCGGTCTCTCGGGAGCGCTGCAAATGGGGACGCGACACGGCGCCTGGTGCGTCGGCTGCTGCTGGGCGCTGATGGTCGCACTCTTCGCGCTTGGTGTAATGAGCATCGCGTGGATGGCGTTCGTGGCTGCGCTGATCGCCGCCGAGAAAACGCTCCCTTGGCGTCGCACCGTGACGTACGGAACGGCGGCCATCCTCCTTCTTCTCGGGGTGTTGGTGGTTGCGGCGCCAGACGTGATTCCCGGTCTGACCGTACCCGGCGACGGCTCCATGAGTTAGGAATTAGCGCCGAGCTATAAGACGCGAACCGCCCCGATCCACGTCAGTCCGGGTACTCGTCCTTCCGCCAGGTACGGGGCTCGGCGGGTTGGGCTTTCGGCGTTCGCTCGAGCAGGAAGCTGTAGTAGGGCGCGACGAACGGGTCGGGCGCCATCACCGTGTAGGTGTGGTAGACGGCCCCGTCCTCGCGCGCGAAGGCGATCCAGCTCGGGTTCTCGCGCAGCCCGTCCTTGAGCTCGGCCCCGATCTGGCCTGACCACTCCCGGAGCCAGGCGGGCGGGTCGTCGATCATCTCCTTGATCTCGGGAATCCGGTGCGCCTGCTCCTCGGTCAGCGCGAGGCCGAAGTCGAAGGCGAAGTCGGTGTTGTAGGTGGAGACGTAGGGGAACTGCCAGCCCATCCGCCGCTTGTAGGCGGTCAGCCGCTCGATTGGCGCGCGCGAGAAGCAGAGCAGCGTCACGTCGCGGTGGTTCAGGTGGACGAGCGAGCCGTCGAGCCCGTCGCCCAGGTTGGTGCAGCCGGGGCACGCACCGAGCGTGTAGTCGGGACCGAACATGATGTTGTAGGCGAGCAACTGTGATCGCCCCTCGAAGAGCTCGGCGAGGGTCTTCCTGCCGTCCTCGGTGTCGAACTCGTACCCCTTCTCGACCGGAACCCAAGGGAGCTCGAGACGCTTCGTCTTGATCTCCTCGTTTCGCTCCGCCTGCTCGGCCTCGAGCTTGGCGAGCTCGTCCCGGGCCGCCTGCCATTCCTCATGCGTTCCGATCTTGTGCTCAGGCATCTCATCTCCCTCCTGCCGGGCTCGAGCGCTTCTGCGCCAGCCGAATCCATCGTCGCCTCGGACGCTAGCGGGATCATGAAATGAGACTCGCGGCGAAACGGGAACTCATCGCGACCGCCTTGTCAACCGCCCGCGGCCCGGGTCAACGGCGAAGCGGGACGTGATGGCGAGGCTTGCTCGCGCCCACGATGGCTCACCGCCGGTCGCGTCCCCAGCGCCATGCCTCGCCTCCGCGTAAGTGTGCAAAACGCGCGATTCGTGCACCGAAGTGCAGACTCCGGTGCTTACCTCGGCCGCGAAAATATGTCGATTTGCGGGGTGATTGGATCCCTCCCGGGGGCCACCTCATCGAGACGTTGCTGAAATCCTGGTTCGACCACGTATGTCGTGAGGGAAGCCCGGGCCCCCGCGGCGAGGGCGGCTCGAGACGATGGCCGAAAGGGAGATCGCTCCAAGGCGGCGGGGCTTCCGATTTGGGGCCGGAGCGAGCGTCCGCGCCGACATCGAGCTCGCTCCCCCATGGACGAAAGGCAGTGGCGGCGGCGCTCGCTGACCTCGCTACCGCCTTCGCGTGGAAGCGGGAGCGGACACGCCCCAACGCGGTCGATCATCCCGTTCGTGTCAGCCGATGCCCTGGTAGCACGGCGGCCGCCGAGCTGCGGCGGCCGCCGTTGCTAACGCCGACTACCCGGGTCGATGACTTAACCCCAGGGTGGGCCGATCTCGGCCAGGGCGGATGCGAGCGCAGCCGCCAGTAGTAGTGCGAAGATGAGTCGCTTCCTCATCGGGAACCGTCCTTTCCTTCTCGGTTGACAGTTCCCGGCGCCGGGGGTCTATGACTAAGGTAAAGCCATGGCCAGACAGACCGCTACTCATGTCGATAGCGCCGAGGAGATTTCCCGGCGGCTACGCTCTGCCCGGGAAGCTGCCGGCCTGAGCCAGACCGAGCTGTCGTTTCCCGGCTGCAGTACGGCGTACATCTCCCGGATCGAGGCGGGCCAGCGGGTTCCCTCGTTACAGGTGATCCGCGAGCTCGCCGTGCGGCTCGGCGTTTCCGAGGGTTGGCTTGCTCGCGGACGCGAGGCTGAGGTTGGCGTCTCGGGAGTGCTTCGGGATGCCGAGCTGGCGCTCCGACTCGATCAGTTGGACGAGGCAGAGGCGCTCTATCGCCGGCTCGAGGGTGAGGCGAGCGCGCCGGCTGAGCTCGCGAGGGTCGCGGCCGGGTTTGGTCAGCTTGCGTTTCGCCGAGATGACCTTGCGGAGGCAATCGAGCAGCTCGAGTCGGCGCTTGCGATCGATCCAGAGCTGTGGGATCAGTCGGCGTTGGACACGCTTGGCCGCGCCTATTTCCGGGCTGGCGAGACGGAGGCGTCGATCGCGCTCTTCCGCCGTGCGCTAGCTCGCGCGGAGGCGGAGAACGACCCTGCGGCGCGACTTCGCTTCGCCGTTCTGCTCACGCATGCGCTGACGGATGTGGCTGCCTTCGCGGAGGCCGCCGCGATCCTGTCGCAAATCCTCGAAGAGGTGGACGGCGGCGACCCGCTTGCCCTCGCCAGGGTCTACTGGGCGCAAGCGCGCCTTCATACACAGCAGCACGAGCACGAGGCAGCTACGCGCTACGCACGCAAGGCCCTTGAGCTCCTCGACGCGACCGAGCACACCTACTACCGGGCGAGGGCACTTCTCCTGCTGGCGTTTGCTGAGCTCGACTCCGGCCATGCCGAAGACGCTCTGCGACTACTCGAGAACGGGCTCGCCCTGCTCGGCGACCAGGGGACAACCCACGATCGCGCCCAGTTTCATCTCGAGACCGCGCGGGCGCTGGCGATGCTCGGACGCACCGAGGAAGCGGCGTCGCTCGCAATGCAGACTGCTGCGGAGTTCCGCTCAGGCCACCCGGCGAGTGTGGGGCGAACCTATGCGGCGCTGGCGGAGGCTTTCGAACAGCAAGCGCAACTCGAGCGGGCGCGCGAGCTGTACGAGCTTGCCCTAGAGTTGCTGGAGCAACCCCCGAGCCGCTATCTGGCCGACACGTACGCCCGCTACGGAGCGTTGCTCGAGCAGCTCGGCCGCCGTGAGGAGGCGTTCGACGCGTACAAGAAGGGCTCGATGCTCCAGGCGCAGCTCGAACGACCGCGCGAGCCTCTTTGACCTAGGTCGTAGACCGTATAGACTCGAGTCAACAGAGCGCGATCGGCCCGTCAAGCCAAAAGCATCTCGTCCGGTCAGTGCGAATGCCCACGTCCGGGGAGCCCAACCTTCGCCACATCCACGCCGCGGTGGTTCGCGGAAAACGTAGGCCTCGGGCGTGCTGAAGCTCACCATCAAGCGTGATGTGAGCCGCCGGCGCCGCTCACGGCTTCGCCGCGCGCAAGAGCTGCTTGCGCAGCTCGAGGACAACTACGACCTGACCGTCGCGGCCCTTGCTGCCGCACTCGAGCTCCGTGACGACGAGACCGGAGGTCACGCACGGCGGGTGACCGAGCTCGCGGTTGAGCTCACGCACGCGGTCGACCCGGAGCTCGCGCAAAGCCCCGAGCTGCGCTACGGGTTTCTCCTACACGACATCGGCAAGATCGGCGTCCCCGACGCGATCTTGCTCAAGCCAGGGCCCCTCGACGGCGCGGAGATGCGACGGCTGCAGGAGCATACGACGCTGGGCGAGCGTCTCGTCTCCTCGATCCCTTACCTGTCCGGAGTTGCGCGCGACGTCATCGCCTACCACCACGAGCGCTGGGACGGGCTCGGCTACATGCGCGGGCTGCGCGGCGACCAAATCCCCCTCGCGGCACGGATCTTCGCCGTCGCCGACTCCTTCGACGCGATCACGAGTGATCGTCCGTACCGCCACGCCCTTCCCGTCGAGTACGCGATCGAGGAGATTGGAAGAAGGGCTGGAAGCCAATTCGACCCCGCGATCGTCGAAGCCTTCGTGCCGATCGCATGCAAGCTCGCCGCAAGACCGACGGGAGGGGCGTAAGGAGCCTCCAGCCGGAGTCCGTGCGCTGGCCGAGCACGCCGGTAGTGGCCGTGGCGGGTGCGCTCGACGACTGCTTCGGCCCCTTCACCGTGTGAGCAGGACCATCGCGACCGGCGCTGTCCGATCCAGCGGCCCCCTCACCCGCGTAGTTACCTTCTAGGAACGCACCCAGGGAGAGAGGGGGTTCTTTGATGACTCGGTTACTCCTGGTCGTCGCGACGATCGCCGCGGTCGCGGCTACCACGGCAGCCGCCGGCGGGAGCGCGTTCCCACAGCGAATCGCGCTTCCGAACGGCTTCCAGCCGGAGGGGATCGCCGTCGCGGGCCAGCAGTTCTACGTGGGGTCGATCCCGACGGGCGCCGTGTACCGCGGCAGCCTGCGCACGGGCGCCGGCGCGATCCTCGTTCCGGCGCAAGCCGGCCGGGCGGCAATCGGATTGAAGGTGGACCGAGGACGTCTGTTCGTCGCCGGCGGCCCGACGGGCATGGCCTTCGTCTACAACGCGCGTACCGGAGCGGACGTCACGAGCTTCGAGCTCTCGACCGGCGGCAGCTTCATCAACGACGTCGTCGTCACGAAACGAGCGGCGTGGTTCACGGACTCGTTCAAGCCCGTCCTGTATCGCGTTCCGCTCGGGCCGAACGGGCGGCCGGGAGCGCAGTCCGCGGTGCGGACGGTCTCGCTCACCGGCGACTACGAGCACGAGGCTGGCTTCAACCTGAACGGCATCGATGCGACCGCGAACGGGAAGACGCTGCTCGTCGTGCAGTCGGGCACCGGCAAGCTCTTCACGGTCACGACGGGGGGTGCGACGAACGAGATCGAGCTCGCGGCCGCTGAGAGCGTGCCGAACGGCGACGGGATCCTGCTCCTGGGACGAACGCTCTACGTCGTGCAGAACCAGCTGGACGTCGTCGCGAAGATCGCGCTCGCGCCGCGTCTCGGCTCGGGGCGCGTCGTGACCCGGATCAGCAAGCCGGGCCTTCTCGACGTGCCGACGACGATCGCCGACAACGGACGGCGTCTGTACGCGGTCAATGCCCGCTTCAGCACGCCCCCCACTCCGTCCACCGAGTACTGGGTGACGCAGCTCCGGAAGTAACCTCGCTCGTCAGTCCATGCTGCGGTAGCGGCGCGCGGCTCGGGCCTCGCGCGCCCGCTGCCGCCAGCGCCGCTTCGCCTCCCGGCGCAGCCTCGAGCTCGACCGCAGCTCGATCGCGCGGAGCTCCCGCTGGAGCTTGCGGTAGCTCCGGTACCGCTCGGGATCGAGGGCGCCGCCTTCGAGAGCGTCTTGCACCGCGCAGTCCGGCTCCGTCTCGTGGGAGCAGTCGTTGAAGCGGCACTGAGCGGCGAGCTCGGCGATGTCCGCGAACGCACCGTCGACGTCGCCTTCCCAGACCTGGAGCTCGCGTAGCCCGGGCGTGTCGACGAGCAGCGCGCCGCCGGGAAGGACGAGCAGCTGCCGATGGCGCGTCGTGTGCCGGCCGCGGCCGTCGCGCCGGAGGTCGCCCGCCGGCATCAGCGTGCGCCCGGCGAGGCTGTTGACGAGCGTGGACTTGCCGGCCCCCGACGAGCCGAGGAGCACGAACGTGCGCGCCGGCCGTAGCAGCGCCCGGACGGCGTCGATGCCCTCACCCGTCACGTTGCTGACGGCGAGGACGGGAGCTCCGATGGCCACGGACTCAGCCTCGAGGAGCAGCCCCGGGTCGTCGCAGACGTCGAGCTTCGTCAGCACGAGGACCGGGTCCGCTCCGCTGTCCCACGCAGCTGTGAGGTACCGCTCGAGGCGCCGCGGGTTGAAGTCGCCGTCGAGCCCGGTGACGAGGAGGACCGTGTCGACGTTCGCGACGAGGATGTGCTCCTCGGCTTTGAGCCAGGGCGTCTTCCGCGAGACCTTCGAGTGACGCGGCAGGACCGCCTCGATCGCTGCGCGATCCCCGGGGGCGTCGCAGACGGCGACCCAGTCGCCGACGGCGGGCATGCTGCCCCAGAGCTCGTTGTCTCGGAGACGGCCGCGGGCGTGCGCGAGGCGCTCGTCCCGCTGTCCGCGCACGAGGTAGCCGCCGCGGTGCTCCGCGACGACGCGAGCGGGCTCGAAGCCACGCTCGCCGTATGTGGTGAAGGCCGCCTCGAGCTCGTCGGTCCAGCCGAGGGCGGCCAGGGTTCCATCGGACAACGTAGGGCTCCTTCACTCGGATGGTGAACCAGGCCGCGGCGTGGCGGCTGCCGAGGAGGTGCTAGTTCGAGGCCGCGCGCCGAGAGGAGATGCGGACAGCGACTTTCATGGTCATCTCCTTTCGCTCGACGTCGAGAACCCGGAAAGCGTAGGGCGCCACAGCCGCTACGTCAACGTTCATTGCGGCAGGCCGGCTACGCGCCGAGCTTGGCGCTGAAGGTGGCGACCGCGTTTCGGCACCTGTACTTCGTCCCGTCTCGTACGACCGTCACCGTCGAGAAGCCGCCCTTCCCCGTGACGCGACGCTCGGCATCGTCGAACTTGCCC
>JBOHBD010000143.1:0-5892 GCA_050698195.1 Gaiellaceae bacterium | reverse complement strand
GTCGTACTTGTCGCGGAACTTCGTGTGCGAGCGCGTGTCGTCGGGACTGACGCCGAGGACGACCGCGCCCCGCTTCTCGAACTCGTCCCACGCGTCGCGGATCCCGCACGCTTGGGCGGTGCAGCCGGGCGTGTCGTCGCGGGGGTAGAAGTAGAGGACGACGGGCTTTCCTCGGAACGACCGGAGCGAGACGTTCTCGCCGGCGTCGCTCGGGAGCGTGAACGTCGGTGCGGGCTGTTCTTCCTCGATCATTGCTGCGTTCGCTCCTGGGTAGGGTGCGGGCGATGCTAACCGTGCACGTCGTCCTCGGCGTCGGGGTGATCGCCGTCTGCGTGGGTGCGGCGGCGCTCGGATTCGTCGCGTCCAGGCGGGGGGGTGCGGGCACGACCGTCACGCACGCTCTCGCGTTGGCACAGACCGTCCTGATCGCGCAGGCGGGGGTCGGCCTGCTCTTGCTCTCCGACGGTCGCCGCGCCCCCGATCGTCTCCACTACACCTACGGCGCGCTCGCTCTCGGCGTCGCGCTCTCGCCCTGGTTCTACGCGCCCGGCGGAGGCCCGAAGCGGCTCCTCTGGTTCGCGGGAACGACGCTCCTCGCGGGAGCGCTCGCCGTGCGGGCGCTCATGACGGGGTCGTGAGACGGCTCTGGGACCGGATCCCGCCGCTCGCGCGCGGGCTCGGGATCGTGGCCCTGATCGCGATCGTCGTCATCGTGCTCTCGCTGGAGCCCGTGCTGGCGACCGTCGGTGGGTTGCTGCGCATCGCCTTCTTCCTCGCGATCGCGTTCTTCCTCTTCCTGCTCTGGCGCGAGCGGCGCGGGGATCTCGAGTCGTGGTCGGAGTGGAACCGGAAGCTCTTCTACGCGGCGATCGCGCTCGCCGTGCTCGTCATCGGGATGGCGATCGGCTTCGGGCTCCCCGAGAGCCGGGACGGGCTCGCGCTGATCCTCGTGCTCGCCGCGTGCGCGTACGTCGTCTATCGCGTCTGGCGCCTGGAGCATCGCTACTGACCGTGCCGCGAGCGCAGCGTTCGCGTATCCGCTAGGGCAGGCGGAACGGCTTGCCCTGGCGGAGCGTCGGCGGAGCGGGGTTCACGGGATGGACGAGGCTGAGCGTAAACCGGTAGAAGCCGGGGCGGAGCCGTCGCGACCCGAGGTCGACGCGGACGATCTCGCCGACGTCCAGGCGGCCTCGCCGGGCGAGCATCGTCCGCCCGGTCGTCGCGTTCTCCAGCCGCACCCGGTAGGCGCAGTCGAGGCTGCAGCGAAGGCGCACCTTGAACGCTCCTCGCTTCGCGGCCGACCGCGTTCCGAAGCGGAGGAGCGTCGGTCGCACGGAGAGGGCGAGCCCAGGACAGCGGGCGATCGACCCTCCGGTCGTCCGATCGAGTGCTTCCGTGACGCGCGGGAGGCTGCTCTTCGCCGTCCCGTCGACGTAGTACACGCCCGACTGCCAGGTC
This sequence comes from Gaiellaceae bacterium, assembly GCA_050698195.1. GTDB lineage: Bacteria > Actinomycetota > Thermoleophilia > Gaiellales > Gaiellaceae > GMQP-bins7. The sequence goes on along the minus strand of JBOHBD010000143.1, from coordinate 4,434 downwards.
GGCAGGGCGCGCTCGTCGATCGAGTGGAAGATGAGCACGCCGACGACGTTCGGCTGGCAGAACGCGAGCCCGAGCGCCTGCTCGTAATAGGTGGCTTGCGTCTCCTCGGGGACGGGCTTCGTCGTCCTCGGCTCCTGGCCCGTGTAGAGGCCGGCCTTCTCGGGCGGGATCTGCGACTCCACGCCGTACTCCCCGTAGACGATCGGGAGCGTCGAGCCCCGCTGCGCGGTCCCGTCGAAAGCCTCGCCGAGAAGAGCCACGAGCTTGTCGTAGTCCGCGATCCCGACCGACGTGTTCTTCGGGTGCGCGAACGTCGGCGGCAGGCTCGAGTGCTCCCCGTAGGGGTGGATGACGAAGGTGTCCATCAGAGGGCGGTCGCGGCCGCTCGCCCGGTAGGCGATGCCGAGGTCGCGGATGAACGTCGTCGGCGAGTGGGTCGGACGCGAGCCCTGAGGCCTGTCGTTTCCCCGCGGCGAGACGGCGACTCCGTGGACCTGGACGTCCGGTGAGACGTTCTTGAGCGCGTCGTAGGTCCGGGCGAGGAGCGAGAGGTACGCGGTCGCGGCGACGTTCTCGCCCTCGGGCCCGAACTGCGGCAGCCAGAAGCGGTTGAGGTTCGGCTCGTTCGCGACGATGACGTCGCGGACGCCGGGGACGGCCCGGACGATGGCGGCCGCGAACGACGTGAACTCGGCCTGTGCCTCGTCCGTCAGCGGCGTCGTGCGGGAGCCGGGATGCATGACCGTGACGAAGAGGCGTACGCCGTTCATCGAGGCGGCGCCGGCGACGTTGCCGAGCACGCGGAGCTCCTCCTCGGAAGGCGCGGCCCGGCCCGGGGTCCAGAAGCTCGTCACGCGGGCCGCTCGGAAGCCGGCGACGCGGAGGAGCGTCATCTTCGACTCTGCCTCGACGAGACTCGACGCACGGAGGTCGTCCTCGACGGCACCGACGAGGAGGCCCGGTCCGGCCTCGGCGACACCCGGCGCTGCGAGTGCGATGAGGGCCCCGAGCAGCGCCAGGAAGCCTCGACCCATGGGGATACGCTAACGGCGGAATGCGTGAAAACCTTGAAGAAACGCTGAGGACGCTCCCGCGCGGGCCGGGTGTCTATCTCTTCCGCGACGCGGAGGGCGAGGCGCTCTACGTCGGCAAGGCGAAGTCGCTCCGCTCCCGCGTGCGCAGCTACTTCCAGCGCGGCGACGGCCGCCCCGGGACGGCGCAGCTCGCCGGCCGGATCGAGGACGTCGAGGTGATCGTGACCCGCAACGAGGCCGAGGCGCTCCACCTCGAGCAGAACCTCGTCAAGCGCTACCGGCCGCCCTTCAACATCCGGCTCCGCGACGACAAGTCGTTCCCCTACATCGCGGTGACCCTCACGGACGAGTACCCGAGGATCATGTTCACGCGCGAGCGGCACCGCCGCGGAACCGTCTACTTCGGCCCGTACGCGAACGCGAAGAAGGTGCGCGAGACGCTCGACGTCTTGAACCGCGTGTTCAGGTTCCGGCCGTGCGAAGGGCCGCGCCCCGGCCGCCACTCCGGGATCCCCTGCCTCGACTACCACATCGACCGCTGCTTCGCCCCCTGCATCGGGGCGATCTCGCCCGAGGAGTACGGCCGGATCGTCGAGGGCGTGATCGTGTTCCTGTCGGGGGACACCGCGACGATCCAGCGCGAGCTCGAGGCGAGGATGCAGGAGGCGGCCGCCGACGAACGGTTCGAGGAAGCGGCCAGGTACCGGAATCGCCTGTTCTCGATCAGGCACCTCGCCGAGCGGCAGGCGGCGGACAGGCGGGCGGTGGGAACCGTGGACGTGATCGGTCTCGCGATCGAGGGTGACCGCGCCGCCGTGCAGGTCTTCCCCCTCCGGGACGGGAAGATGATCGACCGCTACGGCTTCCATCTCGAGAACGTCGTGGAGGAGGACGACCTCGCCGTCCTCGAGGCGTTCGTGACCGAGTACTACGGCTCGACGCCGAGCATCCCGCCACAGGTTCTCGTCCCGTCCGGGACCCCGGACGTCCGAGCGATCTCGGAGTTCCTCTCCGAGCGCCGGGGATCGCGAGTCGACGTGCGCGCTCCGCTGCGCGGGGAGAAGCGCCGCCTGGTCGAGCTGGCGACGGAGAACGCGCGCCTGGCCCTCGAGTCGGACGCCGCTCACCGCGAGGAGCAGCGGCTCCGCCGGGTCGCCGCGCTCGAGGAGCTGCGCGAGGTCTTGAACCTCGAGAGCCTGCCGCTGCGGATCGAATGCTTCGACGTCTCGAACATCCAGGGCGAGTCGATCGTGGCCTCGATGGTCGTGTTCGTCGACGGGCGACCCAAGAACGCCCACTACCGGACCTTCGCCATGCGAGGGCTCGCGGGGCAGGACGACGTGGGCGCGATCCGCGAGGTCATCGGGCGCCGCTTCGCCCGTGCCCGCGCCGACGAGGTGGACGAGAGCTTCTCTCGGACGCCGAACCTCGTCGTCGTCGACGGTGGTCGCGGGCAGCTCGCCGCAGCGCTCGCCGCGATGGAGGAGCTCGATCTTTCGCGGGTGGCGGTCATCGCCCTGGCGAAGCGCGAGGAGGAGGTCTTCGTCCCCGGGACGTCGACGGCGATCAGGCTGGAGCGCCACAGTCCCGCGCTCCAGCTGCTCCAGCGCGTGCGCGACGAGGCGCACCGGGTCGCGCTCCGCTACCACCGGCGCCGGCGAGGGACGAAGGCGATGGAGACGATCTTCGAGACGCTCCCGGGCGTCGGGCCGGTTCGGCGGCGCGCGATCCTGCACCACTTCGGCTCGGTCGAGCGGTTCCTCGAGGCCTCTCAGGAGGAGCTCGAGGGGGTTCCTGGCCTGCCGCAGAAGACCGCGCGCGCTCTCTACGCCCAGCTCCACAAGGCCGGTCCTTCCTAGAGATCGACAGGAACGCGACCAGTGCCTTCAGGGATTTTCGCGCGACTGGAGCTCGCGCGAGCGGGCTCCAGTCTTGCCCACGACCTCCGCGTAACGAACCGTCCGCATCGTGATCGCGATCGCCGTGAACCCGGCGACGACGTTGACCGCGGTGATCGTGAGCCTCGCGGCGACGCTGAATGCGAGGAGCACCGACGCCGGCGCGACGCCGCTCAGCACGTAGAGGAGGAATGCCTGCTCGGTTCCGAGACCGCTCGGCGTGATCGGGAGGATCGTCGCCGTGCTCTGCGACACCTGGACGAGCGCCGCGTTGTGCAGCGACTGCGGGATGTCGTAGGCGTCGAGCAGGAACCAGATCGTCGCGAGACGGAGCAGCCAGTCGCCGGCCTGCCACACGGCCACCCGGCGCAGGTAGAGCGTCGGTGGGCGCAGGACGGAGAACGCCTGCCGCACTCGCCCCCAGAAGTTCCGAACGTGGCCGTGCACCCAGACGCCGAGGACTGCGAGCCCGACGAAGGCTCCGGCGAGCGTGAGCTCGAACGCGAGCGGCCGGTCGAGCAAGAACGCGAAGTCGAAGCTCTCGAGCCGCGGAAGGACGTCGAGGCCCGGAAGCGCTCCGACGCTCACGGCCCAGGCGAAGAGGAGCGTCGCCGCCGTCAGGTCGAAGATCGTGAGCACGAGCGTGCTCGAGATCACGGTCGTGTACGTGCTGTGGGGCACCGCCCGGTGCGCGAGGTAGATCCGGACCGCGTCGCCGCCGCGAACGGGAACGATCGCGTTGACGCCGACGCCTGCCAGATAGGCACCGTAGACGTCTCGCCACCGGACCGGCGTCCGCGGGTACGCGGCCGCGAGCACGTTTCGCCACGCACGGCTCGTGCACCCCATCTTCAGGAGATGGCACAGGACCGCCAGGAGGAGCGCGGTGACCTCGACCGACCCGATCTGGTCGAGGAAGGCGTCGATCCCATCGAGGACGCGGGCCACGCCTACGTTCTCGTACTGGTCAGCTCGGCCGGTCGCCGTCGGGGCCGAGGAACGGGTAGCGGTAGTCGGTTGCCGACACGAACGTCTCCTTGATCGTGCGGGGCGACACCCAGCGAATCAGGTTCCACATCGACCCGGCCTTGTCGTTGGTCCCGCTCGCCCGTGAGCCGCCGAACGGCTGCTGCCCCACGACGGCGCCCGTGGGCTTGTCGTTGACGTAGAAGTTGCCGGCGGCGTAGCGGAGTGCGTCCTGCGCCTCCTCGATCGCCGCGCGCTCGGTCGCGAAGACCGCGCCGGTGAGGCCGTACGGCGCCGTCTCGTCGACGAGTCGGAGCGTGTCGTCCCAACGCTTCTCGTCGTACACGTACGTCGTGACGACCGGGCCGAAGAGCTCGTCACGGAGGAGTCGGAAGCCCTTGTCCTCGGTCGTGATCACGGTCGGCTGCACGAAGTACCCCTCGGAGTCGTCCGTCGACCCTCCGGTGACGATCTCGGCGCCGGCCGAGCGGGCTTCCTCGATCGCGTTGCGCTGAGTCTCGAACGCGCTCGAGTCG
>JBOHBD010000142.1:0-3109 GCA_050698195.1 Gaiellaceae bacterium | reverse complement strand
CCCGTACCTCGCGGCCGCCGCGGTGCTTGCGTCGGGTCTCGACGGGATCGAGCGGAAGCTCGACGCGGGCGAGCCGAACGCCGAGAACCTGTACGCCTTCCCGTACGCCGAGCTGCGCGCACGCGGGCTGGAGACGCTTCCGTCGAGCCTCCTGCATGCGACCGACGAGCTGGTGCAGGACGACGTGCTGCGGGACGCCCTCGGGCACGCCCGCGAGGAGGACTACGTCGACTACTTCATCCGCGTGAAGCGCGACGAATGGAACCGCTACCACGAGCGGGTCACGCCGTGGGAGATTCGCGAGTACCTGACCCGCTTCTGATGTCGTATGGAGCTTTTCTCCATATCAACTCGAGGAAGATCGGCTGGAATAGGCGTCATTCGCGAGTATTCGCTGTGTAACTTCTGAACATATGTGCGGGATCGTAGGACTCTTCGCGAAGTCGCCCGGGGTGGAGGAACGCCTCGGTGTGCACCTCACGGAGATGCTCGCCCAGATGTCGGACCGTGGCCCGGACAGCGCCGGCGTCGCTGTCTACCGCAACCCCGCGCCCGCGGGCTCGAGCAAGCTCACGCTCTTCTCCGCCGACCCGCGTGAGGACTGGGGCGCGCTCGCAGCCGAGCTCGGCAGCGTCTTCGGCGGCGAGCACGAGCCGAGCGTTCGTGCGAGCCACGCCGTCCTCGTCGTCGACGCCGATGCCGCCGAGGCGGAGGAGTGGGTGCGAGCCGGCCACCCCGAGCTACGGGTGATGAGCGCGGGCAGCGTGATCGAGATCTACAAGGAGACGGGGCCCCCGCGTGCGTTCGTCGAGCAGTTCTCTCTCACGGACCTTGCCGGAACCCATGCCCTCGGTCACACGCGCATGGCCACCGAGAGCCGGGTCACGACCGAAGGCTCGCACCCGTTCTCGACCGGCTTCGACCTCTGCCTCGTCCACAACGGCTCGCTCTCGAACCACAACCGGCTACGGGAAAGCCTCCGCCGCGAGGGGATGGCGTTCCAGACCGAGAACGACACGGAGGTCGCGGCCGGCTACCTCGCCTGGCGCATGCGCGAGGGGGCGACCCTCGAGCAGGCGCTGGAGGGCTGCCTCGAGGACCTCGACGGCTTCTACACCTTTGCGGTCGGTACCGCCGACGGCTTCGCCGTCCTGCGCGACCCGATCGCGTGCAAGCCCGCCGTGCTCGCGGAGACCGACGACTGGGTCGCGATGGGCTCCGAGTGGCGGGCGATCTCGGTTCTCCCGGGCGCAGCGGATGCACGCATGTGGGAGCCCCAGCCGGGCGTGGTCTACGTCTGGCAGAAGGTCGCGGCATGATGGCCGTCGCCGTCAGCGAGGAGCGGGCAGCTGTCGAGGTCGTCGACCTCGAGACGACGTCGCTGCGCGAGCTCAATCGGCGTCTCCACGATCTCACCGGCGTCCCAGGACCCACGGCGTGGCGCGTCCTCAACCCCAACGGCGCACACGCGGTCGCGTGCGGGATCGACGCGGACGTCGAGGTCGAGATCGACGGCCACGTGGGCTACTACTGCGCCGGGATGAACAAGCGGGCGGCGGTCCGCGTCCACGGCAACGCGAGCACGGGTCTCGCCGAAAACATGATGTCGGGCCTCGTCGTCGTCGACGGGAACGTGAGCCAGTCGGCAGGGGCGACCGGGCGCGGGGGCTTGCTCGTCGTCCGGGGCGACGCTGCGGCGCGTTGCGGCATATCGATGAAGGGAATCGACATCGTCGTCGGCGGCTCCGTGGGGCACCTGAGCGCGTTCATGGCCCAGACGGGCTGCCTCGTCGTCTGCGGTGACGCCGGCGAGGCGCTCGGTGACTCGATCTACGAAGCTCGTCTCTACGTCCGCGGCAGCGTGGCGAGCCTCGGAGCCGACTGCGTCGAGAAGGACATGCGCGACGAGCACGTCGTTCAGCTCCGCGAGCTGCTCGAGGCGGGGACCATCGACGCCGACCCCGCGGAGTTTCGCCGGTACGGGTCCGCGCGGCAGCTCTACAACTTCACGATCGACAACGCGGGGGCCTACTGATGGCGACGGAGACCGAGCGTCCCTGGAACCTCCGCGAGTCGTACCTCTTCGACCGCACCGTCATCGCCGAGATCCACCGCGCGTCGAGGGAGGGTATCTACGACATCCGCGGCTTCGGGGCGAAGCGCCGCCTACCGCACTTCGACGACCTCCTCTTCCTCGGCGCGTCGATCTCCCGCTATCCGCTCGAGGGCTACCGCGAGCGCTGCGCGACCGACGTGGTCCTCGGGACGCGCTTCGCGACGAAGCCGCTCGAGCTGAAGATCCCGGTCACGATCGCCGGGATGAGCTTCGGGGCGCTCTCGGCGCCGGCGAAGGAGGCCCTCGGCCGCGGCGCGACCGAGGTCGGTACCTCGACGACGACCGGCGACGGCGGCATGACGAACGAGGAGCGCGAGCACTCGCAGACGCTCGTCTACCAGCTCCTTCCCTCGCGCTACGGGATGAACCCGGACGACCTGCGCCGGGCCGACGCGATCGAGGTCGTCGTGGGCCAGGGGGCGAAGCCGGGCGGAGGTGGGATGCTGCTCGGCCACAAGATCTCCGACCGCGTCGCCGCGATGCGCGACCTGCCGAGGGGGATCGACCAGCGCAGCGCCTGCCGCCATCCGGACTGGACGGGGCCGGACGACCTCGAGATCAAGATCGGCGAGCTCCGCGAGCTGACCGACTGGGAGAAGCCGGTCTTCGTCAAGATCGGCGCGACGCGCACGTACTACGACGTGCAGCTCGCGGTCAAGGCGGGCGCGGACGTGATCGTGCTCGACGGGATGCAGGGCGGGACGGCCGCCACGCAGGACGTCTTCATCGAGCATGTCGGCATCCCCACGCTCCCAGCCGTTCGGATCGCCGCGGACGCGCTCCAGGAGCTCGGCATGCACCGGCAGGTGCAGCTGATCGTCTCGGGCGGGATCCGCACCGGCGCGGACGTCGCCAAGGCGCTCGCGCTCGGGGCGGACGCGGTGTCGATCGGGACCGCGGCATTGATCGCGATGGGCGACAACGCGCCCGAGCTGGACGAGGAGTACCGCAAGCTCGGGAGTGCCGCGGGTTTCTACGACGACTGGCAGGCCG
>JBOHBD010000141.1:0-3747 GCA_050698195.1 Gaiellaceae bacterium | reverse complement strand
CCCCACGCCCCTCCACGGGCATGGACCGCGAGGCGGTCCATGAGCTTCCGGGTTCGCATCGCCATCGCCGCAGCGGGTGCCGTCGCGCTCGCGGTCGTGCTCGCGTCGATCCTCCTGTTCTTCGTCGTGCGCGGGGAGCTGCGCGCGCAGATCGACGAGACGCTCGAGCAGCGGGCGAAGGAGATCGCGCTCACGCCGCTGGCCGAGATCCCGTCGCGAAGCGGTGAGTCGTTCCTCGGTATCCGCCCCGGGTTCGGCCGGCCGAACACGTTCGTCCAGCTCGTGCGATCCGACGGGACGACGCTCCGCCAGCCCTACGAGAACTTCGAGCTTCCTGTACCGGACAACGTTCTCGAGCTCGCCCGTAGCAGCAGCCTTCCGGGCAGGTCGACCTTCTCGGACACCGAGGTCTCGGGCACTCATGTCCGCGTCTACTCCTTCGCCTACGGGCCCGGGTACGCGGTTCAGGTTGCCAGGCCGCTGACCGAGATGGACAACGCGCTCGCGCAGATCCGGCTCTACCTCTTCGTGATCGCCCTCGCGGGCATCGGGCTCGCGGCCGCGTTCGGCCTCCTCGTGTCGCGTGCCGCGCTGGCGCCGGTGCGGAAGCTGACGCAGACGGCGGAGCGCGTGAGCGAGACCGGCGACCTCTCCGAGCGGATCGATGTCGGCGGCCGCGACGAGCTGAGCCGACTGGCGGCGAGCTTCAACACGATGCTCGCGGCCCTCGAGGAGTCGACCCGCGCCCAACGCCAGCTCGTCGCCGACGCGTCGCACGAGCTGCGCACTCCGCTGACGAGCCTCCGGACGAACATCGAGGTGCTGGCGAGCGACCACGCGCTCCCTGCCGAAGAGCGCAACCGGCTGCTCTCCGACGTCGTCGAGCAGCTCGGGGAGATGACGACGCTCATCGCCGAGCTGATCGAGCTCGCCCACGCGGAGCAGCAGACGGCCGAGCCCGAGGACGTGCGTCTCGACCTCGTCGTCGCGGACACGATCGAGCGTGCTCGCCGCAACCGGCCCGGCGTCAGGTTCGCCGTGTCGCTCGACGAATCGGTCGTCCACGGCGTGCCTGCGACGATCGAGCGCGCGATCGGGAACCTGCTCGACAACGCGGCCAAGTGGAGCCCTCCTGGAACGGAGGTCGAGGTGGAGGTCCGCGACGGGGTCGTATCGGTTCGCGACCACGGTCCGGGAATCGCCGACGAGGACCTCCCGTACGTCTTCGACCGCTTCTACCGCGCGCGCTCCGCGCGGGGGATGCCGGGATCGGGTCTCGGTCTCGCCATCGTGCGGCAGGTCGCCGAGTCGCACGGGGGCGACGTCGTCGCCGAGCGGGCGGAAGGAGGCGGGACGCGGATGATCCTCCGACTGGGCCGCGCTCCGGTCGCAGTCGCCGCCTCTTAGCGAGTTCTTAGCCCTCCTTCACGACCTTCTCAGCGACCGCTGGTTCTCTCTGGCGCATGTTCTACGCCACGTACATGCTCGCGGAGCTCCGCAGAAGGAGCGGCCGCACCATCCTCACCGCGCTCGGCCTCGCGATCGGCGTCGGGCTCGTCGTGACGGTCAACGCGCTCTCGACGGGGCTCGATCGCGCCCAGGCCGCGGTGCTCGCACCGCTCACCGGGGTCGGCACGGACATGTCTGTCACTCGGCCGATCGACTTCTCGGCCGACCAGGGTGGTGGCTTCCCGAGCCTCTCCGACGGGGAGCGAGAACGGCTCCGTGACGAGAACGGCGGCGCGCGCCTCGGCCTGACCGAGCTCGGCGAGCCCGGGACGCGCTTCTCGCGAGACACGTTTGCCTCGACGTCCCAGCTCTCCTTCGCGGCAAGCGAGGTAGGGAAGATTCACGGCATCGACGGAGTCGGTGCGGCCGCAGGCGGTCTCACGCTGAACGCGATCCACATCGCAGGCACTGTCCCCGACGAGCCCCCGCAACGCGGTGGCTTCGCGCCGCCCGGAGCTGGGCCGGCGAACCTCGACATCTCGAACCTCACCGTGAGCGGTGTCGACGAGCGTTCGCGCGAGTTGGGGGCTATCACACCGGGCCAGGTCACGAACGGACGCTACTTCGGCAGCTCCGACGCCCGCGAGGCCATCCTCGACGAGAGCTACGCCAGCCGCGAGAGCCTCGGTCCAGGTGACACCGTTACGCTCGGCGGGAGGGCTTTCAAGGTCGTCGGGATCGTCCAGACTCCGCTCGGCGGCCAGTCCTCGGACGTGTACGTCAAGTTGTCGCAGCTCCAGTCCCTCTCGGGACGCGGCGGGCGCGTGAACACGGTGTACGTGCGCGCCGAGAGCTCCGGCGACGTCGCCGCCGTCGCAGCGGCGATCGAGCGGAGCGTCGACGGTGCCTCGGTCACGACGGCGGAGGATCTCGCCGATCGCGTGTCCGGGACGCTCGTCGACGCGAAGAACCTCGCAGGCACGCTCGGGACCGCGCTCGTGGTCGCGGGCCTCCTGTCCGCGTTCGCGATCGCCAGCCTGCTGGCGCTGTCCTCGGTGACGAAGCGCATCCGCGAGCTCGGAACCTTGAAGGCGCTCGGCTGGTCGCAGCGACTGGTCGTCCGGCAGGTCACGGGCGAGTCGCTCCTCCAGGGACTGCTCGGCGGAGCACTCGGCGTCCTCCTCGGCATCGGCGGTGCCTACCTCGCCCGGTCGTTGGTGCCCTCGCTCGAAGCGACCGTGGAGCGGGCCGCCCCCGACGGACCGCGCGTCTTCGGGCCGTTCGGGCAGGGAGCTCTCGAGCCGGCCTCGACGGACGTCGCGCTCGACGCACCGGTGAGCATCGCGTTGGTCCTCGGAGCCGTCGGCCTCGCGGTGCTCGGCGGGCTCGTCGCCGGCGCCGTCGGCAGCCTTCGTGCCGCCCGTCTCCGTCCCGCCGACGCGCTCCGCCACATCGACTGATGGAGGTGAACGTGCCTGACCTCGAGAGCGCTCCCGCCTACGAGCTTCGCGGCGTGTCGAAGACCTACACGCTCGGCGGACACCACGTTCACGCCGTTCGCGAGGTCGACCTGGCCCTCGCCGCGGGCGAGTCGGCCGCGGTCGTCGGCCCGAGCGGCTCCGGCAAGACGACGCTCCTGCAGCTTCTCGGCGCTCTCGATCGGCCGAGTGCCGGTGAGATCTTCTTCGAGGGCCGCGACATCGCGCGTCTCGGGGACGGGGAGCTCGGCGAGCTACGGCTTCGGACCTTCGGGTTCGTCTTCCAGCAGTTCAACCTGATCCCGACGCTGACCGCGGCGCAGAACGTCGAGGTCGCGCTCGCCCCGGCCGGCATGGCGGCGCGGGAGCGCCGGGAGCGGGTGACGGAGCTGCTCGACGCCGTCATGCTCGAGTCGCGTGCCGACCACGTTCCGAGCACGCTCTCGGGCGGAGAGCAGCAGCGCGTCGCGATCGCCCGCGCCCTCGCCAACGAGCCGCACGTGCTGCTCGCCGACGAGCCGACCGGAAACCTCGATACGACGACGGGCTCGGAGATCATCGACCTCCTGCTCAGCCTGTCTGCCGGAGGGCGCCGGTCGGTCGTCGTCGTCACGCACGACGTCGAGATCGCGCAGCGTGCCGGCCGGGTCTTCCGGATGCACGACGGGCGAGTCGAACGCGCCGGCGACGGCGGGTCGCGGGCGCTCTCGGAAGCCTCCGTCTAGATCCGAGCGGGCAGCGTCCCTCGAACGGGGGATCCATCCCCCAACTGGGTTAGGTACCTCGTTCGAGGGATTGCATCCCCCGAACGCGTGACTAC
>JBOHBD010000140.1:0-1982 GCA_050698195.1 Gaiellaceae bacterium | reverse complement strand
CGCCTGCACACCGCCGAAGTAGAGATTGCTGCCGGCCCAGCGAACAACGCTCCAGGCGTCCTCGAGCGTGCGCGTCTCGCCGGTGGGCCACCCACCCTCGAGCTGGAGCACGCCGTCCTCGACGTGCATGCGTGGAGCGTCGATCGCCTCGGCGACGGGGCGGCTCTCGCCGAGCACACGCCACGCGACCTGGGCGATCGCTCCCGCCAGCCTGACGGAGCCGGCGCTGCCGAGGACGAGCCGCGGACGACCGGCTTCGAGCACGAGGGTCGGCGTCAGCATCGTCGGCAAGCGTGTTCCGGGCGCCCGCGCGTCGCGACCGATCACGTCGAGCTCGCCGAGCATGTTGTTGAGCTGCGCCCCGCCTCTGAAGACCCCGGACCCCGATCCGAGCGTCGACGAGAGCGCAGCCGCGGTGCCGGACGCGTCCATGACCGAGACGTGCGTCGTTCCCGTCAGCGGCCCCTTCGCGTACCCGTCGTACGCGTGACGTATCGCGTCGGCCTCGTGGAGGACGGACGGCTCGACCGCGGCGGCCAGCAGCCGGAGGATCTCGAGCACGATCGCCCCACCCCGTGACGGCGGTGGCATGGCGATCACCCTGTGCCGGAGTACCGCAGCCTCGAGCGGCGCAGGCTCCGCGACCCGGTATGACGCGAGATCTGCCGCGAACTCGGGGAGCACCTCGGCCAGCGCCCGCGAGCCCACGTCACGAATGCGCTCGAGCGTGGGACAGAGTTCTCGTGTGACGACGCGCATGGGGTCGCCGTAGACACGGCGTCCATCGTCCTCGCGCAGCAGGATCTCGGCCAGGATGCCATGGAGGAACGCACGCGGCTCGTCGCACTCGACGCCGGTGTGCGCGAGCTCGAGCGCGGGAGCGACGAGCTCTGCCCACGGCCGCGTCGCGAAGCGAAGGTGCGCTTCCTCGAGGCCCGCGAGGAGCCCCGGCACGGCGACCGATCCTTCGCCGACGTGGAAAGCCTGCGTTCCGGCGTCCGCGAAGTCGACGACCACTTCGTCCATCTCGCCGAGGCCGACGGCCGGCACCGCGAAGAAGCAGTCCAGGACCGTCGTCTCCCCGCTCGGCTCGTGCACGACCAGGAACCCGCCCGCTGCCGGGCCGGTGAGTGGCCCCTCGGTGACGAACGCGGTGAACGCAGCCGCGAGCATCGCATCGACGGCGTTCCCGCCCTCGCGCAGGACGCGGCCGCCCACCTCGGCGGTCAGAGGGTGACCGGCAGCGATCGCGCCGCGCATCGCCGGAGGGTACTGAGGCTCAGAGGTGTGCGTTCGTAGGCTAGGCCGACCTCTCGCCTCTACGTCGAGTTCAGGAATGCGGGTAGGTCGTCCTCGGACTCTCGCGACGAGACGGTCGCGTCGAACGTCGGGCGCGCCGCCCGCCGCCTGGTGCCACCGAGACCGGTCGCGACGACGGTTACCCAGACTTGCCCGGTCAGGCGCGGATCGACGTTCGCGCCGAAGATGATGTTCGTCTCGTCGGTGGCGGTCGCGCGTACGACCTCAGCCGCGTCGTTGACCTCGACGAGCGAGAGGTCGTCGCCGCCCGCGATGGAGAGCAGGATCCCGCGGGCGCTCACGATCTCGGCGTCGATCAGCGGCGAGCCGAGCGCGCGCTCCGCAGCCTCGCGGGCACGATTGGGCCCCGTCGAATAGCCGATGCCCATCAGCGCCGACCCGGCGTCCTGCATGACCGTGCGCACGTCGGCGAAGTCGAGGTTGATGAGCCCCGGTGTCGTGATCAGGTCGCAGATCCCCTGCACCCCCTGGCGCAGGACGTCGTCGGCGATCTTGAACGCGTCGATCATCGAGGTCGAGCGGTCGAGCACCTCGAGGAGCCGGTCGTTCGGGATGACGATGAGCGTGTCGCACGCAGCGCGCAGCTCCTCCACTCCCCGCTCGGACGCGGTGCGCCGCCGCGTGCCTTCGAAGCGAAACGGCGTCGTCACGATCCCCACCGT
>JBOHBD010000139.1:0-9015 GCA_050698195.1 Gaiellaceae bacterium | reverse complement strand
GCGGTACACGCATCCGGACTGGGTGCGGATCGGCCGACTCATCGAGGGCCGTCCGCGCTAGCGGCAAACGACGTAGGGGTCTGGCTCGGGCCAGACCCCTACACGATCGTCGGGCGGCCGGGCGTGCTCGGCCGCTACGGCGTTCCCGCTTGGAACTCCTCCCAGTAGCCCTCCATGGTCGTCAGGCGGGTCGCCGTGTGGAGGAGATCCCGGGGCGCGACGTTCACCGCCCGGGTAATCGCATCGGCCGGCCACTCGTCTCCCACGTCCAGCACGTTCACGCATCCCGGCGCCTGCTCGAAGTGGCCGAGGAACATGCGCTCGCCGGTCAGCGCGTAGGAGAGGATCGCGCGGTTGACCCCGCCGTGGAGGACCGCCAGCAGCGTGTCCCAGCGCTCGTCCGCGAGCAGGCGCTCGAGCGCCGGCAGCACGCGGTCGAAGAGCTCCCCGATCGTCTCGCCGCCGAGGAAGCGCTTGCCGTTCGGGACGATGCCGCGGAAGGCGTGGACGAACTCGGCCTCGAGCTCTCCGGCCGGGATGCCCGAGAGCCTCGCGCCGCGGAGCTCGCGCAGGTCGGGCCACTCCTCGAGCTCCGCCTCCGGCGCGACGATACGGGCGGTCTCGACCGCGCGCGCGAGCCCGCTCGTCAGCACGCGGTCGAGCTCCACGGGCCGGAGGAGCTCCCGTGCAGCCTCGGCCTGCGCGCGACCCTCGTCGTTCAGGCCGACGTCGTCCGGTTGCACCGGGCGCCCGTCGGGGCCGAAATAGGACACGGCTCCGTGTCGCATCAGGTAGAGCCTCCTTCTCACCGGCGAGCGTCCCGTCCTCTACTCGGCGTGATCGTCATCGTCGTAGCGGTCGAGATAGCCGGGGCTCGCGATCTCGAGCCTCCCTTTGACCGTGCGGCCGAGCGCGTCGAGGTCGTCCTCGCGCACGTCGCCCGCGCGGATCCTGCGGGCGAGCTCGACCTCTTGCTCGTCGGGACGCGACGGGGGAGGCGACTCGCGTTCGACGATCGAGAGCGCGTTCATCGCCACGAGCGTCCGGAAACGCATGCGGTGGTCCGAGAGCAGGGGGAGGATCTCGGTCTCGAGGAACTCGCGCACCGCGGCCGCGAGCTCGCCGGCGTTCGGGCGGTCCGTGCTCATGCGACCTTCCTGATCAGGTCGAGGATCTCGTACTCCATCTCCGCCGCGAGCCTGCCGAGGATCGCGAGCTCGATGCTGCGATCCTCCCCCCGCAGGTGGCGTCGGGACTGCCGGAGGGCGCCGATCGCCCACTTGCAGTTGCCGAGGACCTCCCACGCGTAGAGCTCGTCCAGCGGAAGCTCACGGCCGGTCAGCTCGGCATAGCGGTCGAGGTAGGGCCCGACCTCGCCGACGCCACCGAGCCGGAGGTCGTCACGGCCGAAGCGCCACGCCCGCACGAGCGGCCAGGCGACGTCCTCGGCCGGGTCGGAGACGTGCGAGAACTCCCAGTCGAGCACGGCGACGAGGCCGGTCTCGTCCACCACGAGGTTTCCGAGCCGGAAGTCGCCGTGCCCGACGACGCGAGGACGCTCGAGGGGGATCCGCTCGCGTGCCCAGCGGAGGCCGAGCTCGATCGGGGGGTGGGGCTCCCCGACCGAGTCGAGCTCCTCGTAGAAGACCTCGAAGGGATCGGCGTCGCGGAGGAATCGGAGTCGCTCGGGCGGGATCGAGTGGACTTTCGCGAGCTCGTCCGCCATCTCGAGCGGCAGCGAAGCAGGCGGCGACTTCACGATCCGGCGCCCGATCGTCTCTCCGTGAACGCGCTGCATCACGAACGCCTCTCGTCCTTCGATCTCGCCGAGGTACGCGAGCGGCTCCGGGACCCGCACGCCGGCCTCGTGGGCCGCGTGCAAGACCTCGAACTCGTGCTCGAGCGAGAGCGTTCCCTCGTGGATGACACCCCCGCCCGCGCGGCGGACGAGGAGCTCGCGCCCGTCCGCGGTGTCGACGGCCCAGGCCTCCTTCGACGCGCCTCCAGGAAGAAGCAGAGCCTTGACGACCGGTGTGTCGAGCGCGGCCTCGAACGCCTCCTTCACAGGACGATCTCGGCGAGCGCGCGCAGCGCTTCCGGCTGTTGCGTCGACACGAGCAGCGACGTCGCGCCCGACTCGCGCCAGGCCTCGATCCGCTCGGCGAGGCGCTCCTTCGGCCCGACCAGCGCGACCTCGTCGACGAACGAGTCGGGGATCGCCGCCGCGGCGTCGCGCTTCGACCCGCCGAGGTAGAGATCCTGGATTGCCTTCGCCTCGGCCTCGTAGCCGTAGCGCGCGAAGAGGTCGTTGTAGAAGTTCTTCCCGCGCGCGCCCATCCCCCCGATGTAGAGCGCGTAGTACGGCTTGAGGAACTCACGCCCTGCCTCCGCGTCGTCGATGAGGATCGCGGGGGCAGCCGGCGCGACGTCGAATCCGGGCCCCGCCGTCGCGAGCGCCGACGCGAAGACCTCGGGCGCCTTCCGCGGCGACCAGAAGATCGGGAGCCAGCCGTCGGCGATCTCGCAGGCCTGCTCGACCGCCCTCGGCGAGATCGCGGCCAGGTAGATCGGGATCTCCGCGCGCAGCGGCCGCGCCATCAGCTTCAGCGGCTTCCCCAGGCCGGTCCCGTTCGTGAACGGGATGTCGTAGTGCGCACCGTGGTGCTCGAGGAGCTCGCGGCGCAGCGCGCTGCGGACGATCTCGACGTACTCGCGCGTCTTCAGGAGCGGTTTTCCCCAAGCCTCGCCGTGCCAGCCCTCGACGACCTGTGGCCCGGACGTTCCGAGGCCGAGGAGGAACCGTCCCTGAGACAGGAGGTCGAGCGTCGCCGCAGTCATCGCCGTATTCGCGGGCGTGCGGCCGGGGATCTGCATGATCGCGCTCCCGAGCTTGATCCGCTCCGTCGTCGCCCCGAGCCAGGCCAGGACGCTCACGCAGTCGGTCCCCCAGGCCTCGGCGGCCCACGCGGAGTCGTAGCCGAGTCGCTCCGCCTCCTGCGCGAGGGCGATCGGCTCCAGGGGGCTCGTCCCGGGTGGCGCATAGCCCATGTAGAAGCCGAGGCGCACGCTCAGGTCGTGTGGAAGGCGAGGGACATGCCTGCGATGCTAACGCCGTGGCCAGCACGGACCTTCGCCAGACGAACGAGGCGCAGGAGCTCCGGGCGCGCGTCCGCGCCTTCATGGAGGCGCACGTGTACCCGAACGAGGCGGCGCTCGACCGCGAGGACGACGGGGCGGAGGCGCTCGTCGCCACGCTGCGCTCGCTGGCGAAGGGCGAAGGACTCTGGGCCCCCCACCTGCCGCCGGAGGCCGGCGGCTCGAACGGGAGCTTCCTCACCTACGCGCACCTGAACGAGGAGATCGGGCGCTCGCTCTGGGGGCAGCTCGTCTTCGGCTGTCAGGCGCCGGATGCCGGGAACGGGGAGATCCTGTGGCTCTTCGGCAGCGAGCAGCAGAAGAAGCGGTGGCTGGAGCCGCTCGTCGCCGGCGAGGTGCGCTCGTTCTTCTCCATGACCGAGCCAGACGTGTCGGGATCGGACCCGACCGGCCTGCGGACGAGGGCGGCACGCGACGGCGACGAGTGGGTGATCGACGGCCGCAAGTGGTTCTCGTCGGGCGCCGAAGGTGCGTCGTTCGGAATCGTCATGGCGGTCACCGACCCGGACGCCGAACCACACCGCCGCGCAACTCAGATCGTCGTTCCGGCCGACACGCCGGGGTTCGAGATCGTGCGCGCGATCCCGACGATGGGGCATCGCGGGCGCGGCTGGACGACGCACTGCGAGGTGCGCTACACGGGCGTCCGAGTCCCGGTCGAGAACACGCTCGGCGACGTCGGCGACGGGTTCCGAATCGCGCAGAAGCGCCTGGGCCCGGGCCGCATCCACCACGTCATGCGCTGGCTCGGGCAGATGCAGCGGGCGTTCGAGCTCCTGTGCCGGCGTGCGCTCGAGCGCGAGGCGTTCGGCTCGCGGCTCGCCGACAAGCAAACGGTCCAGAACTGGATCGCCGACTCGGCCGCCGAGATCCAGGCATGCCGGCTCCTGACGCTCGACGCGGCGCACAAGATCGACCGGGGCGACGAGGCGCGCGTCGAGGTCTCGCTGCTCAAGTTCTACGCGGCGAAGGCGCTGAACGACGTCATCGACCGCGCCGTCCAGGTGCACGGCGCGCGCGGGCTCACCGACGAGACGCCGCTCGCGCGAATGCTCGCGACCGCGCGCGGCGCCCGGATCTACGACGGGCCGGACGAGGTCCACCGCATGGTGGTCGCCCGCCGGATCCTGAAGTCGTTCGCAGAAGGCGACGGCTGGCGCTTCGGCTAGTCGTTTGGCGCAAGACCGGAATCCGCTCGCGCGGATCCCGGTCGCGCAAAGACCCCTGAAGGCGGCCGCGGCGCGGCTGTTTCACATCAAGCCTAAGTAGTGGACAAGGGGTTCTGCTAGCGCGGTCCGGGGACGCCCTTGAACTCGTAGTGCAGCGGCTCGCGGCCGGGCTGGACCACCCAGGCCTCGCCGGTTCCCTCGCTCTCGTATGCCGCCCAGACGCCCTCGGCCACGTCCTCGGGTCGAAGGAGGCGGAATCCGCGCTCGCCGAGGTCCTGCTTGAACTCGGCCGTCATCAAGCCCGTGTCGGCCCACCCCGGGCACACCGCCTGGATCCGGATCTCGCGCGCGGCCAGCTGCGGCGCGACGGAGCGCACGAACCCGACGACCGCGTGCTTCGTCAGCCCGTAGATCGGGTCGTCCGGGACCGCGGTCAACCCGGCGAGCGACGCGGTCACGACGATCGTGCTGCCCTTGGGCATGACGCGGTCGAGCCGGCGCACTCCGAAGACGACGCCGTCGACGTTCACGCCGAGCGCCCGTCGGTACTGCTCGTCCGTGAGCGTCGAGATGTCGTCGTCGCCCGTGAGGACGCCCGCGTTCAGGCAGGCCAGGTCCACCGAGCCGACGTGCTCCCACGCCTCGGCGTCGGTAACGTCGAAGCCGGAGACCAGATCGAGCTCTTGGACCTCGAATCCCTCCGACGTCAGCTTCCTGACGATTGCGCCGCCGATCCCGCCTGCCGAGCCTGTTACGAGCGCTGTCACGGGACGAGGACCACCTTACCGGTGCTCCGTCGCTCCTCGACGAGGCGATGCGCGTCGCCGGCCTGCTCGAGGGGAAACTCGTGGCCGACGATCGGTCGCACCACGCCACCTTCCCAGAGGCGGAGGACGTCCTTCGCCGCCTGCTCCACGAGCTGAGGGTTCAGGCTCATCAGCCGGCCGAGGTAGAAGCCGTGCACGCCGATGTTCCGGCCGACGAGCCACGTCGGGCTCACGTCCTGCCAGAGGCCGCCCGCGTACCCGACCGCGACCGCCGTTCCGAGCGGCTCGAGCAGGGCGAGGGAGGCCGCGAAGATCTCGCCCCCGACAAGGTCGAAGACGGCCTCGACCGGTTCGACCTCGCCCATGTCCTCGTACGTCACCGACTCGACGGCGCCGAGCGAGAGTGGCAGCTCGCGCTTCGCCTCGCTGCCGACCGCGGCCACGGGGCGTCCGTTCAGCGTCCTGACGAGCTGGACCGCCGCCGTACCCACGGCCCCGGCTGCCGCCGTGACGAGGACACGCGCGCCGAACCCGATCTTGAGGAGCTGCGTGAGCGGGATCCAGGCTGTCACGAACGCCATCGGAAACGCGGCACCCTCGGCGAAGCTCGCGCCCATAGGGAGCGGGAGGAGCCAGCGGCGTTCGACGGCGACACGCTCCGCGTAGCCGCCCGCGTGACCGCCGACGAATCCCAGCACGCCGTCTCCGTCGAGCTCGCCGGCGATCTCGGAGCCGAGCACCGCCGGCAGCTCCGGCATCTGGGGGTAGCGCCCGAGCCGGACGAGGACGTCGGCGAAGTTGACGCCGCAGGCGCGGACGTCGACGATCGCCTCCCCGCTCCCGGCGGCCGGCTCCGGCACCCCCTGCACGACGAGCTGCTCGGGCCCGCCCGTCCCCCTGAGAACGACGGCTCTCACGACGAGCTCGCGGCGAAGGCGGAAGAAGCCAAGTTACAAGTTGTTACTTGGCTCGCCGCCTTTGGCTTGCTCCCCTGCGAGAGATCCCTCCAAGTAACACGTTGTAACTTGGGCATGAGCCGCGTCCCCCGCGATGCGCCCGGCGGTCACCGGCCGGTGAACTGCGGCTCGCGTTTCTCGAGGAACGCGGCCACCCCCTCCGCGCCGTCCGCGCTCTCGAGGCAGCGGCGGAACCCTTGAGCCTCTCGCCGCAGTCCCTCTTCGAGCGGGAGGTCGCGCGTCGTTCGGGCGAGCTCACGGAGCACGGCGACCGAGTGGGGCGAGCGCTCGGCGATCGAGCGCGCGATCCCGAGGGCGGCGTCCAGGAGCTCGTCGCGTGTCACCACGCGCTCCACGAGGCCCCAGTCGTAGGCGGTCTTCGCGTCGACGAACTCACCCGTGAGGTTGAGGAGGAGCGCCCGGCCGAGGCCCACGAGCCGGGGGAGCCGCTGCGTGCCGCCTCCTCCCGGGATGAGGCCCAGCTTGATCTCCGGCTGCCCGAGCTGCGCGTCGTCGGAGGCGACCCGGATGTCGCAGCACATCGCGAGCTCGAGCCCGCCGCCGAGGCAGAAGCCGTGGATCGCCGCCACGAACGGCGTGCGCGCCGCGTCCATCCGCGCACCGAGCTTCTGGATCCCTCGAGCCGAGCCGCCCTCCTGCGATGCCGCTTCCCGCAGCGACGGGAACTCCGAGATGTCCGCGCCTGCGACGAACGCGCGCTCGCCCGCCCCTTTGATGACGATTGCCCGCACTCCGTCGTCTGCATCGAGCCGCTCGATCTCCGCCTCGAGCTCCTCGAGGAGCGGAGCGGAGAGCGCGTTGACGGGTGGGTGGTCGATCGTGACGACGGCGACGAAGCCGTCCTGCACGGTCGAGACGAGCTCTCCCACTACGCCCTCTCCGCCGGCTGGGCGGCGAACTGCTCGCGGAGCGCCGTCTTGCGAAACTTGCCGACGGCAGTCTTCGGGATCTCCTCCACGAACTCGAAGCGGTCCGGCAGCCACCACTTCGCGAAGGTCGGCGCGAGGAACTCGCGGAGCTCGTCGTCCGACGTGGACTGACCGTCTTTGAGCACGACGACCGCGAGCGGCCGCTCCGCCCACTTCTCGTCCGGGACGGCGATCACGGCTGCCTCGGCGACCGCGGGGTGGCCCATGAGCGCGTTCTCGAGAGCGACGGTCGAGATCCACTCGCCGCCGGACTTGACGAGGTCCTTCGCGCGGTCCTGGATCTCGATGTACCCGTTCGACTCGATCGTCACGATGTCGCCTGTCTTGAACCAGCCGTCGCCGGTCCAGCGGTCGGCGCCCTCGACCGAGTCGTGGTACGAGGACGAGATCCAGGCGCCGCGGACCTCGAGCTCACCCATCGTCTCGCCGTCCCAGGGCACGATCCCTTCGGCGCCGCGTGCCCGTATCTCGACGAACGGGGCCGGGATGCCCTGCTTCGCCCGGTAGCGGAACTGCTCGGCCTCGGGCAGCTCCAGCTCGCGGCCCGAGAGCTCGGAGACGGTGCCGAGCGGGCACATCTCCGTCATGCCCCAGGCGTGGAGGATCCGGAGCCCGTGGCGCTTCTCGAAGGCCTCGATCATCGCCTGGGGGGCGGCGGAGCCGCCGACAACCATGCACCGAACCGACGAGGTGTCGTACTTGCCCGGGTTCGCGTCCAGCTCCTGGAGGATGCCCATCCAGATCGTCGGCACGCCCGCCGTGATGGTCACCTTCTCCTGCTCGAACGCCTCGAGCAGGCTCTCGCCGTCCAGGAACGGGCCGGGGAAGACCTGCTTCGCGCCGACGAACGTGCACGTGAACGGGAACCCCCAGGCGTTCGCATGGAACATCGGGACAACCGGGAGCACGGTGTCCCGCTCGGTCACGGACAGGACGCCCGCCATCGCCGAGGCGAGCGAGTGGAGGGCGATCGCGCGGTGCGAGTAGACCGCGCCCTTCGGCTGCCCGGTCGTGCCGCTCGTGTAGCACATGGCCGCGGCGGCTCGCTCGTCGATCTCCCGCCCCGGTAGGTCACCCGGCTCGGCGCTCGCGAGCAGGTCCTCGTACTCGATCGCACCCTCCGGCGTCGGGCCGTCGCCGACTGCGATGACGTGCTCGAACCCCGCGCGCTCGCGGAAGTTCTCGACGAGCGGCCAGAGCACCTTGTCCGCGATCAAGACGCGGTCGCCGGCGTGCGTGGCGATGTATGTCAGGTCGTCCGGGTGCAGGCGAAGGTTGAGCGTGTGCGTGACCATCCCGCCGACCGGGACGCCGATGTAGGTCTCGAGGTGCTGGTAGTGGTTCCAGCAGAAGGTCCCGACCCGGTCTCCGTCGCCGAGCCCGAGCTCCTTCCGCAGCGCTGCGGCCATCCGGCGCGCGCGCGGAGCGAACTCCGCGTAGGTGTAGCGATGCCAGCTGCGATTGGGGAGTCGAGTGACGACCTCCCGGTCGCCGAAGAGCTGCTCGCCGCGGCGGAGGATCGCCGGAACGTTGAGCTCGTAGTCCATGATCAGGCCTTCCACCTCAGCCTCCTTGTCGAAGCCGTGTCGGGATCGGGCTCACCCTGATCTCGACTCAGTCTCCCTCGGGGTCAGGCGTAAGCCTGACACCAACTCCGTCTCGTTCGTCACCGGCCTCAGGCTCGTGCCCGATCCCGACGTGCCGTCGAGGAGCGAGGCCGCGACCTCGGCGCGAAGCCGGGTTCCCGTCGCGGCGAAGCTCTCGATCCAGAGCGCGCGCTTGTAGAGCCGATGGAGCGCGTGCTCCCACGTGAAGCCGATGCCCCCGTGCACCTGGATCGCGGTCTCGCAGACGCCCACGGCAGCCTCGGCCGCGAACGCCTTCGCCGCCGCCGCCGCGACTGCCGCCTGCTCGTCGTCCTCGGCGACGCACCACGCTGCCCACAGCGAGAGCGAGCGCGCGAGCTCGAGCCGCGTGTACGCATTCGCCAACGGATGCGACACGGCCTGGTACACAC
>JBOHBD010000138.1:0-9673 GCA_050698195.1 Gaiellaceae bacterium | reverse complement strand
TGCCTGCACCACCTGCATGTGATCCTCCTCGGGTCGGTACCCAACCTACAAGACGGTCGAGCCACGCCTGGTCTTCCCTCGAGGTGGAGCAGAGGCGCCGAGCGGACTCGAACCGCTGTACGAGGCTTTGCAGGCCTCTGCCTAACCTCTCGGCCACGGCGCCGCGCGGGTCATCGTAGCCGTCCTCCTCACCGCCTACGCTGACGCGGTGAGCGCGAGCCCGGCCCCGCCGCCCGTCGAGATCTGCCTCCGCTGCGGAGCCCAGATGGAGTGGCGCCACGGGACGTTTCAATGCCCGCGCTGCCGCTTGAAGCTCGGTTGCTGCGAAGGCGAGACCGGGGACTGCAGGCAGCGGCGGTAGGCCGCCGCGTCAGCGATCGCTGCTCGGGTCGCGACGAGGAAGAGCTCGTTTCCGGCTCTTCGCCGTGTCGAGCTTCTCGCTGCGGGCCCGCGCCTCGGCAGCCTCCGCGCGCTCGGTCCCGGAGGCCTTCCGGACCTGTCCGTTGACATTGGCCTCAGCGCTTCGAGGATCGGCCTTCGTCGAGCTCGAGCTCGGCCCACCGGCACCCTGTTTCGTCGTCTGACCGGGAGCGCCGGCCTTCCCGCCGGCGACCCCCGTACGTGAGCCTCGCGTGCCTTGTGGGGCCACCCGTCCGAGGCGCTTGCCTGGCAGGTCCGCCGCATCCCCCTTCCCCACCGCGACGCCGTTGCCGGGTACGAACACACCCCGCGGGGCGACCTGACCGAGTCGCTCTCCGGGCCTCTCCGAGAGCACGGGAGAGTTGCCCTTGCCCTTCTCGGGCTCGACCTCGGTCGCGCCGACGACCCCCACTCCTCCGGCGACGCTCGCCGCGGTCACGACGGCGGCCGCCTTCAGCGCGACGCCTCCTGCGAACACGCCGCCTCCCGTGGCGCTCGCGACGCCCGCCGCGCCGGCGGAGCCTCCGATCGCGGCACCTGCTCCGATCGTCGGAAGCGTGGCGGCGGTCGCGGAGCCTTCGAGCCCCTTGAAGAGCGTGAGCGACACCGGGATGGGAACGAGGGCGAGGCCTCGAAGCGCCCGCCGGTGGCGCTGCTGAACTTGGGCGAAGCGGGCGCAGTCCGGGCACTCGTCGAGGTGCGCGCGCAGACGCCTCCGCTCCTTGCGGCCGGCACGCCCGTCCGAAGCCTTCGACACCGCGAACTGGGCCTCCGTGCAGGTGAGCTGGTGCTCGAGCTCTTCGGCAAGCGAGCGCCTGGCGCGGAAGAGGAGCGTCTCGAGCGCGGACGTCGTCACGCCGAGGATCTCGGCGATCTCCTTGTAGGAGCGGCCTTCGAACTCGCGGAGGACGATCGCCTGCCGCTGCTGAGGAAGGATCCGGGAGAGCGCGGTGAGAACCTCGCCGACGGTGGGGCCCGTGTCGTCCGAGCTCGTCCCGGCGACGCGATCGTCGAGCACGACCTCGCGGGGTCGCGCCTGCTGGCTTCGGAAGCGCTGCTTGATCACGTTGCTGGCGATCGTCAGCAGCCAGTTTGAGGGCTTGCGAGGATGCACGCCCTGCTCGAGCGAGCGGTAGGCGTTCAGGAACGTCGTCTGGGTGACGTCCTCCGCGTCGGCGTGGTTGCCGAGCACGGCCAGCGCGTAGCGATACACCTCGCTTCCGTGCCGGCGATAGAGATCGTCTACGGCGCGGGACGCGACGTGACCGGCCTCGGTGACCGCCATGGACGAACCGTTCCCCACGGCCGGACGCTCCACAACCCCTTTCACGAATTCCTAACAACTTTCCCCGCAAGAAGAGCGGCCGGACTGCATCTTCTCTCGTGACCGGGCACAGACCCCTCCCAGGAGAACCACCATGACGAGACTCTTCACGATCGCCGCTCTGCTCCTGCTTGCCGTGCCGGCGGCCTTTGCGGCCCCGCCGGCAGGCCAGGGCTCGAGCGCATCCAAGGCGTGCAAGGAGCAGCGCAAGGCAGTTGGAATGAACGCGTTCCGTCTCCAGTACGCGCCGACCGGAAGCCCCAAGGCGGCCATGGCCGCGTGCCTCGCCCAGCAGGTGCAGCTCGTGACGACCGAGGCGAAGAACGCCGCGAAGGCATGCAGGGCCGAGCGCGCGCAGAGCCTGACGGCGTTCAACCAGAAGTACGGGAACAAGCGCAACGCGTTCGGCAAGTGCGTCTCCTCGACCACCGCCGAGGAGGTCGAGGAGCAGCAGCAAGACGTTCTGAACGCCGCCAAGGCGTGCAAGAGCGAGCGCGGCACGACCGCGCAGAGCATTGCGGCGTTCAACACCGAGCACGGCACGAATCCGAACAAGCGCAACGCGTTCGGCAAGTGCGTGTCCAAGCTCGCGAACGCGAAGAGTTCGTGACCTGATCGCGCCCCTTGCGGCGGCTGGGGCGCGGCGGTGGGGGGAAGAAGCGAAAGAGGCCGAAAGGCCTCTTTCGTCGTTCCGGCTACGGGAAGCCGTCGACGCCCGGGTGGAGATCGAGCCGGCCGCCGTCTCGGCAGTCGGGCGGCACGCGGTACTCGACGCTCGCGCCGCTGCGGAGCGCGTTCTCCACGAGCTGCTGTCGCATCATCCGCCGTGCACTGTCCTCGGAGAGGCCGAGCCGCCTCCCGAGCTCGACGGCGGACTGCAACGCGTAGCACTCGGTCGTTCCCTCGTCACGCACCCCACGGAGGTGCCATGCCTCGTGCGCGAGGACGGCGAGCGCGCGCGCGGTCTGGCTCGACGTCGTCTCTCCCTCGAACGCCAGCCTGTAGAGGTCGTGGCAGATCTCGGGCGTGACGTAGGCGCGGTCGCCGCCGACGATCGCGACCCCGTCTGCGTGCTGGACGAAGCCGACGTAGTCGCGCGACTCGTCGCAGCGGATCGTCACCGGCCTTCCCGCGATACGGGACGCCTCGCCGGAGAACCGCTCGACCGCCGCTGCGCGCGCGTCCCCGTCGACGGCGTTCCAGCCGGTGCGGCTCTCGACCACCCAGGCGACGAGCGCGAGGGCGCCGACGATGCCCACGCCGGTGAGGAAGCCCCGAACGGGCAGCCACACGCCTCGGGGCTCGCGAGCGGCGGGAGGTCCCGCATCCTCTTCTGGGGGCCACTCGCGCGCCTCGGCGATCAGCCCGTCGAGCTCCTCCTCCGTCTCACCCGAGTACGGGATCCAGAGCTCCTCGTCGCCTTCGCGGACGAGCAGCAGCTCGCGCGTGTCGTCGTATCCGAAGCGCTCGCGGTCGGCGACCTGCGGCGCGCGGTCGGGGCGACGCGAGTGCGAAGAGCGCAGGGCGCCGAAGAGGAAGTTCAGCTCGAGGCCGAGCGCGATCGCGAACACGACCCAGATCGGCACAGCCGACCGCAGCTCGCGCGGCCCGAAGATCCACGCGAGCACGAAGACGACGAGCGCCGCGCGAACAGTCCACGCCGGAACTGGGAGCCGGTCCGCGAACCCGTCCACAGCGCGACGGTAGCGGTCGGCGTCCGTCTCTCTGCGCCGGCGGCCAAAACGGCATCCCTGTCTGCGTGTCGGGAGCGACAAGATGCCTCGACGATTGGCGGCGTGAGGCGAGGGCTCTGAAATCCGATCAGCCTGCGCGGACGGCGACGACTGCCTCGACTTCCACGGGCATACCAAGTGGAAGATCGCTGGTGCCGATCGCGGAGCGGGCGCAGAGGCCTCGCTCTTCGCCGTACACCTCGACGACGACATCGGAGAAGCCGTTGAGGACGCTGGGCTGATCGTCGAAGCCCGGCGCCGACCGAATGAAGCCGAGCACCTTCACCCACCGCTCGACGCGATCGAGCGATCCGAGGGTGTCCACGATCTGCCGGAACATGTACAGCGCCGTCAGCCGCGCCGCAGCGTATCCCTCGTCCGTCGAGATGTCTCCGCCGACCGTACCGCGAATGCCGATCGGCCCGATGCCGGACAGATAGGCGACGTCGTCGAGGACCGCGACTGCTCGCAGGCGCGGCGTGAACGGCGTCGCCGGGATCGCCGGGAGCACGAGGCCGAGCTCCGCGAGGCGGTCATCGGCGTTCACGGTTCCCGCTCCGGCGCGGCGAAGTCGGCGCCTCCGCTCCCGGGCGGCTCCGTCGAGCCTACGCCGCTCATGCGCGCATCGGCGTCGTCGTGCGAGGCAGCGACAGGGGGTCGAGCGGGCAGATCCCCGGCGTGTCGACCTCGATCACCTCGGCGGCGACGTCCCCGTATGCGGCGCGCCACGCGACCGCGCCCTTGACGACGATGATCTCGGCCTCGCGCGGCTCGATGCCGACGGACAGGAGCTGCTCGGCATGAAATGGGGGCACCGGGCGCTCCATGACCACGATCGTGATGCCACCGGCCTCGAGCACGGCGGTGGTTCCCATCGAGAACCACTGCCCCGTCTTCCACGTGCCGCCGCCGCGGTAGCGGCCGTCGGCGATGCGCACGACCCGCGCGTCGACGGTGATGGGCGGACCGTGCATCTCGTCGGTCTTGCCGCCGACGTCGACCCGCAGCGATGCGCCCGCGCCCGCTCGGGCTGCGGCCTGCACGACCTCGGCATCCGCGATCGGTACGACCGCGCCGTGCGCATCTTGCTCGAACAGCTCGGCGAGGATCGCGGTGCCGTCCCCCGGGGCGCCTCCGCCGATGTTGTCTGCGACATCGACCAGTACCACGGGCCGCCTCGGCGCCCTGAGCGCGCGTCGCACGGCCTCCTCGCTTCGGTCGCGTGCGACGACGAACTCCGGCGCACGGCGCTCGATCTCGGACGTCAGCTCCTGGACGACTTCTCGCGCCGTCGCCTCCGCGGCCCGGACGAACGTGACGACGATGCTGAACCCCGCGCGCTCGACGTCGCTGAAGGGGAAGCCCGGCAGCAACGAGACGCGCACGACGCCGTCCCGCTGCTCGAGCTCGCGTGCGCGTGCTGCGAGGTCCCGCATCGGCGTCGCGTCCGTTGCCTGTGCGAGCGGCGTCGAGAGCAACGGCACCTTGCCGACGATCGCCCGCATTTCCTGCCCGCCGAGGATCCGCGCGAGCAGGGTCGCCGCTTCGGCGCCTCGGTCCCGCATGTCGACGTGCGGGTACGTGTCGTAGGCTACGAAGGCGTCGCACAGCTCGACGGTCGCGGGTGACGGGTTGCCGTGGAGGTCATGTACTGCGACGAGCGGAACGTCGCCGAGGACGCCGCGCACGAGCCGAAGCGTCTCGAGCTCGACGTCGTCGACGCCCTCCGCGACCATGGCGCCGTGCAGGTCGAGAAGCAGGGCGTCGACCCGCGATCGGGCGAGCTCGCTCTGCAGCCGCTCGAGGATCGCGTCGAGTGCGTCGCGCGTCACGCGCCCGGCGGGCCACGCCCCCGCGGTCGCGAGCGGGACGACGTCGAAGTCCGGTGCCGCGATCATCCCGCCGACGACCGTCCCCGTCCCCGCGTGCGCGTCGATGACCTCGGTTCCGCGGTGTAGCTCGAGCGCCTCGAAGTCGGCAAGCGTCGTCGGACAGGCCGAGTACGTGTTCGTCTCGTGCCAGACGCCTGCGATCCCGACGCGCACGGCCTCTACGCTGGCTCAGCCTGCCGCGAGCGCTCGTTCGGCGCGCTCGAGCGTCACGTCGACCTCGCGATCGCCGTGGGCGGCCGACACGTACCAGATGCCGCGTGCCGCCACCCACACCCCCGCGTCCACGAGGCGCGCCGCCAGTCGCTTGTAGCGGGCTGCGTCGAGTTCCTGCACGCCACGGAAGTCGTGAACCTCGCCGTCCCCGAACGATGCGTGGAACGCGAGCGGGAACCCTCGCACGCGTAGCGGAACGGACGCCTCCTCCGCGAGCGCCCGCAGCTCGTCCATCAGTCTCGCCCCCACCTGCTCGATTCGCTCGTGCGGGCGCTCCGACCGCAGCAGGTCGAGCGTTGCAAGCGTCGCCGCAGCGGCCATCACGTTCCCGTTGAACGTCCCGGAGTGGTTGACCTCGCCGGAGCCGAAGCGCTCCATCAGCTCCGCCGGCCCGGCGACGGCGGCTACCGGCCAGCCTCCGGCCATGGCCTTGCCGTACACGGCGAGGTCGGGGATGACCCCGAAGCGCTCCGCGGCGCCACCGAGCGCGAGCCGGAAGCCGGTGATGACCTCGTCGAACACGAGCACGATGCCGCGGCCCGAGCAGAGGTCCCTCACGCCTTCGAGGTAGCCGGGCAGCGGCGCGATCGATCCGGTGTTCAGCATCGCCGGCTCCATCAGCACCGCGCTGACGTCGTCGCCCTCGCGATCGAGTGCGTCGATCAGGACGTCGAGGTCGTTCCACGGCAGGACGATCGAATCCGACAGTGCCGCACGCAGTTGACCGGCGCTGGCAGGCTTCGCCTCGCCCGGCTCCGACGCCACGAGCACGTTGTCGAGCCAGCCGTGGTAGTGCCCCTCGAAGCGCACCACGAGCCGGCGGCCGGTCACGGCGCGCGCGAGACGGATCGCCGCTTGGACGGCTTCCGTTCCCGTCATTCCGAAGCGCACCATCTCGGGCCACCCGAGCAACTCGCACAGCCGCTCGGCCGCCTCGACCTCGAGCGGGTGCTGTGCGCCGAAGACGGTGCCGTCAGCGCAGGCCTCCGCTACGGCGCGCTGCACGGGCTCAGGCGCGTGCCCCAGGAACGCGGGGCCCTGCCCGAGCAGGTAGTCGACGTAGTCCCGCCCGTCGACGTCCCATAACCACGCGCCCTGCCCGCGCGTGAAGAAGATGCGCGGAGCGTCGAGGCGCACGTTCGAGTTGACCCCGCCCGGCAGCCTCCGCTCCGCACGCGCACCCAGGTCCGCCGACGTCGAAGAGACACTCATCGCAGGCCCTCTCCGATGTCGACGGCGATCGTCTTCACCTGCGTCATCTCGAGCAACGTGTACATGCCTCCGATCCGGCCGATGCCGCTCTGCTTGCCCGTGAAGCCGCCGATCGGCGTGTGCGGCTGCCAGTACGCCGACGTCTCGTTGACGTTCACGCCGCCCGTCTGCATCCGCTCGGCCACGCGGAAGGCCCGGCCGATGTCACGCGTGAAGACACTGCCGAGGAGGCCGAGCGGGCTCGCGTTCGCCCACGCGAGCGCTTCCTCCTCGTCCGAGAACGTCAAGACCGGCGCGACCGGCCCGAACGTCTCCTCGAGGTTCAGCTTCGCCGACGGCGGCACCTGGTCGATGATCGTGGGTTGGTAATAGAGGCGCGTGGAGAAGCCGTCGCTGCGTCCGCCGCCGAACACGACCTCCGCTCCCTGCGCCAGGGCGTCCGCGACGTGGTCGTCCATCTTCGCCGCCGCCGGCTCGTTCGCCATCGGCCCCATCGTCGTCTCCTCGTCGAAGGGCGAGCCGAGCCGCACCCCGCGCGCCTCTTCGACGAGCCCCGCGACGAAGTCGTCGTGCACGCCGCTCTGAACGAGGATGCGTTCGGTCGAATCGCAGATCTGGCCCGCGTTGGCGAAGCAGCCGTACGCGGTTCGGCGAGCCGCGCTCTCGAGGTCGGCGTCGTCGAAGACGATGGTAGGGCCGTTCCCGCCGAGCTCGAGCAGCATCGGCTTGCCCGCGGCGCGACGCGCGACGATCTCCCCCGTACGGCTGCTCCCGGTCAGGCCGATCGCCGCCACGCCGGGGTTGCCGACGACCTCGTCCCCGACCTCGGCCGGATCGCCGAGGACGAGGTTGAGCACGCCGGGCGGCACTCCGCCGTCGAGGAAGCACGTGGCGAGGTGCGCCGCCGAGAGGGGCGTCCACTCGGACGGCTTCCACACCATCGGGTTTCCGGTGGCGAGGCCGGCAGACAGATACTCGCTCGGAATCGCGACCGGGAAGTTCCACGGCGTGAGCACGCCGTAGACGCCCCGCGCCTGACGGATTGTGAAGATGCGCTTCGCCGGATCGGACGTCTGGTGGACGAGCGTGTCGAGCCGCTTCGCGCATTCGGCCGCGTCGCGGAACATGTCGGCCGCGACTTCGATCTCGGGCAGCGCCTCCCTGCGGTAGGGCTTCCCCTGCTCCGCGGACAGGTCCCGCGCGATCTCCTTCTTGCGCTCGAGCAGGAGGTCGGCGACACGGTGGCACAGCGCCGCTCGCTCGAACGCGGTCATCTTCGCGAGCGTCGGCACGGCGCCCTCGGCCGCTGCGATCGCCCGCTCCACGTCGGCGCGCGTTCCCTGCTCGACGGCCGCGATCTCGTCGCCGGTCGCCGGGCTCGTCAACGCGACCGGGTTGCCGCTGCCGTCGACCCATTCGTCGCCGATGAGGAGCCGGATCCTTCTCGCCGTCTCGACCGCCACCTCAGCCTCCGTCCGCCGGCAGCGGCTCCTCGGCAAACCCTTTAGCGAACTCGAGCGCCCGCGCGTACGCCGTCTCGACGATGTCCTCGCCCAGCTCGACGCTCGCGAGGCGCGGGTCTCCGAGTGCGCCGTTCTCGGTCCACTCGTGGAACCATGTCGGCCGGTCGACGCGCGGCGACGGCGGGTCCGTCAGCGCGTCTCGCGCCCCTACCGGCTGCGGCTCCACGATCCGCTCCAGGTGCAAGGAGTCGGGAGCGACGACCATCGCGACCGACGTCTCAACCTCACACGCGTGCCCGTAACGCTCACTCGTCACCCGCTGCGCGATCACGTCCGCCGCGAGCTGCGCCCACATCAGGCCCGCGACGAGCGCGCCGTGGTCGCGGCGCGCCGCGCGCGCGGCGAGCCGGATCGCATCGATGTTGCCCCCGTGTCCGTTGACGACGAGCAGCCGGCGCAGGCCCCAGCGCGTGAGGCTCTCCACGAGGTCGGAGAGGAATCCGAGCAGCGTCTCGGCGCGCAGCGTCAGCGTGCCGGCGAAGCCCATGTGGTGCTCGGACAGGCCGTAAGCGAGCGGCGGGCAGAGAAGCGCCCGGTCACCGAGGTCTCCGGCGAGACGCCGCGCGAAAGCCTGCGCGATCGCACTGTCGGTCTCGAGAGTCAGGTGCGGCCCGTGCTGCTCGCAGCTACCGACCGCAATGACGGCGAGGTCAGCTTTCGCGATCGCGTCCTGTGCGTCGAGCCAGGTGAGACGCGCCAGCTCAGGCATGCGCCGGCTCGAGCTCCTTCGCCACGCGCGCCGCCGTCTCCCTCAGGACCGAAGCGACCTCGTCGATCCCTGCCGCCGACAGGCGCCCCGTCGGCGCGCTGAGGCTGATCGCCGCGGGGACTTCCGCTCCCGGGATCGCGACGGCAACGCAGCCGCCGTGCTCCTCGTTCTCGCCGTAGTCGACGGCGAAGCCGTTCTTGCGCACGGTTGCGAGCTGGCGGAGATACTCGTCGGGATCTGTGATCGTCCTCGGCGTGACCGCCACCATCCCTTCCACCGCGAGGATACGCCGGACGTCGTCGTCCGGGAGCTGCGCCATGAGCGCCTTGCCGAGCGACGTCGAGTGAACGTGGTCGCGGTCGCCGGGCCGCGCGGCGAACCGCATCGCCATCGGGCTCTCGAGGACCTCGAGGTAGGCGACGCTCGAGCCTTCCAAGACGCCGAGGTTGATGGTCTCCTGGAACCGGTCGCGCAGCGCCTCGAGCAGCGGCCGCGCCGCTTCCGCGAGCGCTCGCCGCCATGGGCCGTCGCCCGGGAACGCCGTTCCGAGCCGGTAGACGCCCTCACCACCGTCGCGCTCGACGTAGCCGCGAGCCTCGAGCGTCACGAGGTAGCGAAACGCCGAGCTGCGCGGCAGCCCCGCCGCC
>JBOHBD010000137.1:0-4275 GCA_050698195.1 Gaiellaceae bacterium | reverse complement strand
CCCGAACGTCGCCGACGGCACCTCGCAGGCGACCGTCGACGTCTCGCTCGACACGCTGACGAGCGGGACTTACGCGATCAACCTGCACATGTCGGACGAGGATCTCGCGACGTACACGTCCTGCGGGAACATCGAGTCCTAGGGAGCCGCCCGTCGTACGGAGGTGCGCGGGAGTCGGCCGCGCACCTCCGTAACGCTGTTCAGGCCGCCTCGAGTGCGGCTTCGGCGACCGGCATCTCCTGCGATCGGAGATCCCGTCCTCGCACGAGGAAGATCGAGACGAGCACGCCCACGAGCGCGATCGCAGCCCCGGTCCAGAACGCGGCCTGGAATCCGTCCGTGAGCGCGACCGGCAGCTCCGTGCCCGTCGAGACCTCGTCGGTCGCGGTCGAGGTCGCGATGGTCGACAGGATCGCGATCCCCACGGCGCCGCCGATCTGCTGCGACGTGTTCATGAGGCCGGACGCGAGACCCGCCTCGTCCTGTCGCGTCCCGGCGAATGCCGCGATCGAGATCGGCACGAACGCGAACGGAATCGCGAGGCCGATGATCAGGAAGCCCGGGAACAGGTCGGTCCAGTAGGAACCTCCGACCGAGACCTGGGTGAAGTACACGAGGCCGATCGTCAGAAGCGTCATCCCGAAGATGAGCGCCGGCTTCACGCCCACACGGTTCACGGCGACGGCGGCCACGTTGGCCCAGATCACGGCCGTGCCGGCGACGGCGAGGTACGCGAAGCCGGTCTCGATCGGCGAGTAGCCGAGCACCTGCTGCATGTACAGCGTCAGCATCAGGAACATCGCGAACAGGGCAGTTCCCAGGATGAACCCCGCGACGTTGGCTGCGGTCAGCGTCTGCAGGCGGAAGATCGAGAAGGGCATGAGCGGATCCCGCACGCGCGACTCCCACACGACGAACGCCGCGAGCAGCGCCGCCGTCGCTGCGAACACGCCGATCGTCGCGGCGGAGCTCCAGCCCCAGTCTTGCCCCTGCGTGATGCCGAGCACGAGGATCGACAGCCCGGCGGTCACGAGAATAGCGCCCGGGACGTCGAAGCCCTGTCCGTGCTTGTCGAGGCTTTCCGACAGCAGGATCGGAGTGAGCACGAGCGCGAGCAGGGCGACCGGCACGTTGATGAAGAAGATCCACTCCCACGAGAGCACGTCCGTGAGAATGCCGCCGAAGAGGACGCCGGCAGCTGCGCCGAAGCCGCCCACGGCACCCCACGCGCCGAGCGCGATGTTGCGCTCGCGACCCTCGCGGAACGTCGTGACGAGGATGGCCAGGGCGGCGGGAGTGATGGCGGCCGCCCCGAGGCCCTGCAGCGAGCGCGCCGCGATCAGGGACTCGTCACTCCACGCGAGCCCGGAAAGCAGCGAGCCCAGGCCGAACAGGATCGTCCCGCCGACGAACACCCGCCTGCGGCCGACGAGGTCGGCCGTGCGGCCCCCGAGCAGGAGAAAGCCGCCGAACGCGAGCGCGTAGGCGCTGATGACCCACTGCAGGTTCTGCTGCGAGAACCCGAGATCGATCTGGATCGAGGGGAGAGCGACGTTCACGATCGCGATGTCGAGGACGACCATGAACTGGACGGCGCAGAGGAGCGCCAGCGCAAACCATTTCGTGCGGTCTGAAGTCACCATGCGAGATCCCTTCGCGTTGGATTCGTGTCTGCGGAAAGTTGCGATCCTACAGTGCATACTTTCAAATAGCAAGTTAAGACTTCCATTCAGCAACTTCCAGATGTAGAATCCGTCACGGCCGTGAAGAGCTACAACCAGTACTGCCCCGTTGCGCACGCTCTCGACGTCGTCGGGGAGCGCTGGTCGCTCCTGATCGTCCGCGAGCTCGTCGAGCACGGCCAGCTCCGCTACTCCGACCTCCGGTGCAACCTCACGGGCTGCGGCACGAACATCCTCGCCGCCCGGCTCAAGGACCTCGAGCGCCACGGGGTCGTCCGTCGCCGGCGGCTACCTCCGCCCGCAGCGTCGACGGTCTACGAGCTCACCGAGTACGGGCAGGAGCTTCGGCCCGTGTTGCACGTGCTCGCGCACTGGGGGGCACGCTCGCTCGGCCCGCCCCGCCCGGAGGAGGATCTCGAGCAGGGCTGGCTCGTCGGGGCGCTGCGGATGGCACTCCCGCCCGCGCCGACGGACGCGAGCATCGAGTTTCGCGTCGACGACGAGCTCGCCTCGCTGGTGGACGGGGAGGTACACGCCGGGCCCGCCGACGACGCGGACACCGTCGTCGAGGGCGACAGGACGGCCTTCTTCCACCTCGTCGTCGACCGAGACCTCGCCGGCGTAACGGTGAGCGGCGACACGTCCGTGCTCGAGCGCCTGCTCGAGACCCTCCCCTACGCCGACAGCCCGCCCCCGGCCGTTACGGCCGGTTGATCCTCAGCGTGAACGTCCTCGAGTCCTGATTCCCGAGGGAGTCCGTGACGCGAAGCGTGAAGGTGGAGTTCCCTCTCTTCGTCGGCGTCCCGGAGATGACACCGGACGGGCTGAGCGTGAGCCCTCTCGGCAGGTTCCCCGAGACGTGGCTCCACGTGTACGGCGGATCGCCGCCCGTCGCGGCCAGCGTCACCGAGTAGAAGTCCCTCTGCGTCCCGTCCGGGAGGTCGGAAGGTGTGGTGATCGCGAGCGGCGGCAGGGGCGCCGGGTCGACCGTGATCGAGAGCGGCTGCGTGTCGCTCTGCGTCGCGCTGTCGGTTACGCGGACGGTGAACGGGGAGGTGCCTGCGGCCGTCGGCGTCCCGGTGACCGCGCCGGTCGACGCATCGAGGGTCAGGCCTGCGGGAAGCGCGCCCGAGTCGAGCGACCAGGTGTAGGGCGGAGTGCCGCCGGTCGCCTGCAACGTCTCGGAGTAGGCGACGTCGACGGTGCCGTCGGGGAGGCTCGTCGTCGTGATCGTAGGCGGCACCACGGGCGCCGGGTCGACCGTGATCGAGAGCGCCTGCGTGTCGCTCTGCGCGGCATTGTCCGTCACGAGCGCGGTGAAGGGGGAGGTGCCTGCGGCCGTCGGCGTCCCCGTGATCGCGCCGGTCGACGCATCGAGGCTCAGGCCTGCGGGAAGCACGCCCGAGTCGAGAGACCATGTGTAGGGCGGCGTCCCACCCGTCGCCTGCAGCGTCTCGGAGTAGGCCACGCCGACAGTCGCGTCGGGGAGGCTCGCCGTCGTGATCGTGGGTGCGGGGGGAGGCGGCGGAGGCGCTCCGAACGTGCAGCTGACAGCCCTCCCGTTCGTCAGCTGAGGCTGGTCGAAGGAGATCTGCCTGCCGACGACGCCATCCTGTCGCTCGACGCCGGCCGTCGCGGCGGCGCCCATGTTCCAGTCCGTATTCCCGAAGTCGGTGTCCAGCCACTGGAAACGGATCTCGCCGGTGGCCTCGTGAAGCGCAACCTCGAAGGTCGCGGTGCCGCTGCCGCCGAAGAACGAGAAGTGCGGGACGTTGAACCACTCGACGTGGAGCACGCGCGAGCCCGGGCTACCCGCCACGCCGGCGTGTACGGAACCGGTCGACCCTGGGTAGAGATCGTCCCAGAGCGGCGCGATCACGCCGTTCGGGACGGCCGAGGTCGGGATGGCCGCGTTGGCGAAGGCCTGTGCACCGGCGCTCGAGCCCAGCGTGAGGAAGCCATTCGAGGCGATGTACGCCGTGCTGTGGTTCTGGCCGTAGAAGGGAACCTGGAATCCGATGTTGACCGTCGAGAACGTGTCGTCGCCGTCCGCGCCCGAGAGCGGTGGGACACCGGTGACGTCGACCCACGAGAACGGGACGTCTTGGCAGGTGTAGTTCGGGAAGGCGTTTCCGTCGGCGGTGTCGCTGTCCGTGAGACCTTCGACCCTGACGGTCGCGACGACCGTCAACGCGCCTTCCGCGCTCACGGTGTAGGTGCCGCTGTAGAGGCCTGAGTCTGGGCTGTCGGCGGTGAGTGCCACGTTTTGGCCGTTGACCGTGGCGGTGACGTTTCCGAGACCGGCCGGCACCGCGCAGTTGGCGCCGAGGACCGTGACCGGGATCACGTCGCCGATGCCCACGACGAAGCCGTCGGCGGGAGCGCTGAGGACGACCTGCGGCTCGTCCGCGCACGAGAGCGCGTTGCCGATGTTGAGACGACCGCCCGTTGCCGTCGTCCCGGCCAGCGCGGCCGCGGGGTCGACGGAGTTCATGAGCAGCGCCTTGATCCCGTAGAGCGTCGCGCCCGGGAACCCGTCCTCGACGAGGGCGGCCGCGCCCGACACGTGCGGCGTGGCCATCGAGGTGCCGCT
>JBOHBD010000136.1:0-2359 GCA_050698195.1 Gaiellaceae bacterium | reverse complement strand
GATGTAGCCCGTGACGCTCACGTGAAGGCCGGTCTCCTCGAGCGTCTCGCGCTCGACGGCCTCGATCGGGTGCTCGCCGGCCTCGCAGAAGCCGCCGGGAGTTCCCCACATCCCCTTCCAGGGTGCATATGCGCGCCGGGCGAGGAGCACCCGGCCGCCGTCGACGACGACGGCGTTCGCGCACGGCTTCGGGTTGCGCCAGTGGCTCGTCCCGCACTCGCCGCACGTGACCGGGGGTCGGGACGGAAGCTCGGCGCCGCAGGCCGAGCAGAAGCGCACGACGGCCACGAGGCGGAAGGCTACGTACCTGACGCCGCAGTGGCGGCGCCTGCGGCGTCAGGATCCGAGGACGAAGACGAGCTGCGAGCGCCCGAGCGCGCGCACGCGCATCCCGTCGAGCGGGCCGACCTGCTTGACGCCGAGATCGCGTGCGAGCCTGCGACCCTCTCCCGCGTAGCCGGGCTTGAACATGACGAGGCTGCGCGCGAAGTCGCTCCGCGGCGCGTTGCCGACCGAGCCGATCCGGTAGCCGCGACTGCGCACGCGCGAGGCGGCCGACGCCGCCGCGCCGGTTATCCCGTTCCCGTTCAGGACGAGGACGACCGTTCGGCCTCGAGGGATCTTCGCCACGGGGGTCGGCGCGGGCTTCCGGGCTGCAGGCTTCCGCTTCACCGCCGCCGGCGGAGTGAGCACGCGATCGCGGGCGGCCAGCTCGAGCCGGTTCGAGACCGAATGGACGAGCGCGCCGCCACCGATCACGAGGAGCAGCAGAAGTTCGAACGCCGCGATCCCGCCGGCGACGAACGCGGCGAGACGCCAGGGCCGGACGAGTGCATCGGGAGCGGCGAGCGGGTGGTCCACGCGCGAACCGATTCGCGCGTCGCGGCGCTACTCCTTCCGGTCGTCAGGGATCAGGCTGAAGCCGGACCCTCGGCCTTCAACCACTCCCAGGTCGCCGCGAGGCCGTCGTCGAGCTGCACCATCGGCGTGAAGCCGAGCTCCGTGGCGGCGCGGTGCGGATCGAGCGCGCTCCGCTGGATCTCGCCGAGCCGCGCAGGCGCGTACACGGCCTCGACGTTCGAGCCCGCGGCCCGCCGACAGAGCTCGTAGAGCTCGTTCACCGACACCTCGCGGCCCGTCCCGATGTTGAAGACGCCGCCCCTCTGGCCGAGCGCCGAGAGCGTCGCCCGAGCGACGTCTCCGACGTACACGTAGTCGCGCGTCTGGATCCCCTCGCCGAAGATGCGCGCCTGCGCGCCGTTTGCGAGGGCGCCCAGGAAGATCGCGACCACGCCGGCCTCGCCGTGCGGGTCCTGCCTGGGGCCGTAGACGTTGCCGTACCGCAGCGCCACGTGCATCGTCCCGTGCAGCCGGTTGTACGTCCGCAGGTACTCCTCCCCGGCGAGCTTCGACGCCCCGTACGGGGAGACCGGCTCGAGCGGCGCATCCTCGGGCGCGGGGCCGTTGCACTCGCCGTAGATCGCTCCTCCGGTCGAGCTGAAGACCACCTGGGCGCCGTGCCTGCGCGCGGCTTCGAGGACGCGAATCGTCCCCAGCACGTTCACATCGGCGTCCTCGACCGGCTGCTCGACGGCCACCCGGACGTCTGCCTGCGCCGCGAGGTGGAAGACCGCCTCTGGACGCGCGTCGTCGAAGACGTCGTCGAGCGGCTCGCGCACGTCGCGGACGTGGAGCTCCGCGCTCGCGGGCACGTTCTCGCGCCTCCCGGTGGCGAGCGAGTCGACGATTGCGACCTCGTCGCCCCGTACGACGAGCGCGTCGACCACGTGCGAGCCGATGAAGCCGGCGCCGCCTGTCACGACCACACGCACGGGCCGCATCCTACGGACACCTCGTAGGATGCGATGGTGTTCGTCACCTTCGGAGGCCTCGACGGCTCAGGCAAGACCACGCAGGCCGATCTCTTGCGCGCTCGGCTCGTGTCGGACGGCCGGGAGGTGGTCGACACGCGCGAGCCCGGGGGGACCGAGCTCGGCGAGCGGATCCGCGAGCTCCTCCTGCACGGCGGCCACATCGAGCCTTGGGCCGAGGCGCTCCTCTACGCGGCGGCGCGAGCCCAGCACGTGCACGAGCTGATCCGGCCGGCCCTCGAGCGGGGCGACACGGTCATCTGCGACCGCTACATCGACTCGTCGGTCGCCTACCAGGGCGTTGCCCGCGGCCTCGGGCTCGAGCGCGTGCTCGACCTCAACCTCGAGGCCGTCGGTGGACTGTTGCCCGACCGCACCTTCGTGCTCGCGATCGATCCGGCCGAGATCGCGGCCCGCCTACGGCGCGACCACGACCGGCTCGAGCGCGAAGGCGAGGTCTTCCACGCGCTCGCGGGCGCCGGCTACCG
>JBOHBD010000135.1:0-2221 GCA_050698195.1 Gaiellaceae bacterium | reverse complement strand
TCATCAGGAAGATCCAGAAGGCGATCAGGATCACGAACGGCAGGACGTTGATGAGCAGCGCCCACCAGGCCGACGACCCGGTTCCCTTCGAGTCGAACCTGACGTTCTGCTCCTCGAGCAGGTCCTGGAACCGTGTCGCCGACTGCGGCGTCGGGTAGTTGACCTTGATCTCGTCGCCGTTGACCAGCGTGAGGTTGAGCTGCTGCCGGGTCGGCGTGAACACGACCTCGTTGACGTTCCCGTCCCTGACCTGCTGGATCGCCTCGGAGTACGTGATCTTCCGCTCCTCGCCGCGTCCGGGCAGGAGCGTCTGGCTCGCCAGGTAGACGAGCAGAACGATGATGATGAGCGGGAAGAGCGCGCTTCGGAAGAACCGGTTCACGT
Organism: Gaiellaceae bacterium; assembly: GCA_050698195.1. Classification (GTDB taxonomy): domain Bacteria; phylum Actinomycetota; class Thermoleophilia; order Gaiellales; family Gaiellaceae; genus GMQP-bins7. Next base: position 1,837 of record JBOHBD010000135.1, on the reverse strand, counting down.
CAGTGGAGGGAGGGTAGCACCCTGGTTCTTCGGCACCCAGCGCGGCGATCCTTAGCGTGGGAGAACCGATGGTTCCTCACGCGGCCCCCTCCGTCACCGCAGCTCACCGCTCGATCCCGAGTTGGCTTTCGCGGGAGTGAATCCCGCTTCGGCCCTCGAGCGCATCTCGAGCGAAGACACGTGAAACCAATTTCCCGGAATTTCACACGCCGCGGTCGCTACGTGGCGTTCGGCACGAGGTCCGGATGCAGGACGGCGACGTACGGGAGATTGCGGTAGCGCTCGGCGAAGTCGAGCCCGTAGCCGATCACGAACCGGTTCGGGATCTCGAAGCCCACGTAGCGCACGGGGACCTCGATCTCCCTCCGCTCGGGCTTCGTCAGGAGCGTGACCACCTCGAGCGAGGCCGGCTTGCGGGCGCGCAGGTTCCGCATCAGGTACGAGAGCGTGAGCCCCGAGTCGATGATGTCCTCGACGACGAGCACGTTCCGGCCGGCGACGTTGATGTCGAGATCCTTCAGGATCCGGACGACTCCCGAGGAGTCGGTCGCGGCGCCGTAGCTCGAGATCGCCATGAAGTCGATCTCACACGGCACGGTCAGCTCGCGCATGAGGTCGGCCATGAAGAAGACGGCGCCCTTGAGGACGCCGACGAGCAGAAGGTCGCGCCCCGCGTAGTCGGCCGAGATCTCGACGCCGAGCTCGACGATGCGCTGCTGGAGCGTCGCCTGCTCGATGAGGACCCCGCCTACGCCTTGCTCGAGCTCCGCCTGCGTCACAGCTCCACATCCTTCCATGCCCGGACCGTTCCTTCCCAGCCAGGCGCCTCGGCGATCCCCGGAACGGCGACGACGTCGTCACCCGAGACGACCAGCGGCCAGGTGTCGCGCTCGAGCCTCGGCACCTTCGCGTCCACGAACAGATCCTGCACCTTCTTGCGCCGCCCCGCGAGCCGGTCGCCCGGCCGGCGGGTGCGAACGACGAGGCCCGGCACCGCGCTCTCGAGCCGCCACGGCCCGAAGCTGACCGCGCCCTCCAGCCGGATCGCGCCGTACTCGCGCACCGCGCGAATGCCGGCCCCGAGATCGGCCGTCTTTGTTCCGGCGGTCGAGGCGAGGAGCTCGGCGAGCGTCCGCTCGAGCGCTCTCGGCAGTCGAGGCCGCTCGCCGGCAAGCGCGAGGAGGTTCTCGTCCGCCCCGGGATGCAGGCGGCGAAGCAGCGGGAGGACCTCGTCGCGGATCAGCCCGCGCTTCGTGTCGGGATTCGAGGAGTCGAGCCGGTAGGGAAGCTCGTGCTCGCGACAGTACGCCTCCGTCTCCTCCCGCCAGAGCGAGAGCAGCGGTCGCACGACACCGTCCTCGCGCGCGACCTTGATCCCCTTCGTGCTTCCCGACGAGACGAGCCGGTAGAGAACGGTCTCGACCTGGTCGGAGGCGGTATGGCCGGTCGCGCGCAGCCCGTGACCTGCAGTGAGGCGGTAGCGGAGCTCGCGGAGCGCCGCCTCCGTCGAGCCTCGTGCCACCGTGTCACTCGGCGTCAGGATCTCGGCGCCCAGGACGTCGCGGCAGTGGCGGGCGTCCTCGTCAGACTCCGCGCCGCGCAGCCCGTGACTCACGTGGACCGCGGACACATGATACCCAAGCGCTCCGAGGACGTGCCAGAGGCATGTCGAATCGGCGCCGCCCGACACGAGGCAGCAGACGTCGGCGCCGGGCGGGATCAGATCGTGGGCCCGGACGAAGCTCTGGACGCGCTCGAGCAGGGCATCTGCCATGCGCCCATTGTGCCGACCGGATCGTCGCAGGACTCGGGACGAGCACCGGAGCCCCCGGCCGCG
>JBOHBD010000134.1:0-4642 GCA_050698195.1 Gaiellaceae bacterium | reverse complement strand
CACTGGACACCACCTCCGTGAGGACGCCGTGCAGGGCGCTCGGATGGACGAACGCGACCTCGAGCCCGTACAGGCCGCGGCGCGGAATCCGGTCGATCAGCTCGACGCCCGCGGCGTCCAGGTCGCGCAGGACTTCGTCGACGTCGTCGGCCAGGAGCGCGACGTGATGCATCCCCGGTCCGCGCCTGGCGAGAAAGCGCCCGAGGTGCGTGTCCTCGCCGGTCGGCGCGAGGAGCTCGAACCGGCTTTCGCCGACTATGAGCGACACGGCGTCGACGCCTTGCTCGGCCAGCGAGTCGCGGTACTCGACTCGCGCGTCGAAGAGGCGCTCGTACGTCGCGATCGCCTCGTCGAGGTCGGTGACGGCCACGCCGACATGATGGATGCCGCGAACGCGCACTCGCGCGATGCTACTCAGTCGCGCAACGGCAGCGCGCGGACGGTGCCGACGGTCTCCGACGAGCGAGACTCCGGCTTGACGTCCGCCAGCAGCGCCTCGAGCTCGGCGCGGTCGAGCGTCTCCTTCTCGAGCAGCGCCTCCGCGACGCGGTCGAGAGCGGAGCGGTGCTTGAGGAGGAGCCGCTTCGACTCTTCATAGGCGTGATCCGTGAGACGGGCCTGCTCCGAGTCACGGAGTCGCTTCGTCTCCTCCGAGAGCGCGTAGTTGTCCGCGCGCATCGTCCGGGACGGGGCCACTTCGGACATGCCGTACTCGAACACCATCGAGCGGGCGAGCTCGGTCACTCGCTCGAGGTCGTTCGCCGCGCCGTTCGTGATCCGGCCGAACACGACCTGCTCGGCGGCTCGACCCGCCAGGAAGACCGTCATCAGGTCGACGAGCTCCTCGCGGGTGTGCAGGTAGCGATCCTCCGTGGGCATGTTCAGCGTGTATCCGAGCGCCTGGCCGCGGGAGACGATGGTCGCCTTCTGGGCGGGGAAGAGCTCGCCGACGAGATGGGACATGACCGCGTGGCCGGCCTCGTGATACGCGAGGATCCGCTTCTCCTTCTCGGAGACGACGCGCCGCTGCTGGAGCCCGGCGACGATCCGCTCCATCGACGCGTCGAAGTCAGCCTGCCGGAGGTACTGGGCGCCCGTGCGTCCGGCGAGGATGGCCGCCTCGTTGCAGAGGTTCGCCAGGTCGGCGCCCGTCAGTCCCGAGGTCTGCCTCGCGAGCTGGCCGAGGTCGACGTCCGCCGCGAGTGGCTTGTCTCGGGTGTGCACACCGAGGATCGCCTTGCGCCCTGCGACGTCGGGCGGGGAGACGAGTACCTGGCGGTCGAAACGGCCGGGCCGGAGGAGCGCGGCGTCGAGATCCTGCAGCCGGTTCGACGCGGCCATCACGACGACCTCGTCGCGCGCGTTGAAGCCGTCCAGCTCGACGAGGAGCTGGTTCAGGGTCTGGTCGTGCTCGCGGTGGACGCCGCCGCCCGCGCGTGCGGTCCCGACCGCGTCGAGCTCGTCGATGAAGACGATCGCCGGGGCGTTCTTGCGTGCCTCCTCGAACAGCTTGCGGATCCGGGCCGCGCCGAGACCGGCGAACATCTCGACGAACGACGACGCGCTCTGCGAGTAGAAGTTCGCCCCGGACGCGCTCGCAACGGCCTTGGCAAGAAGGGTCTTGCCCGTTCCGGGCGGACCGTGGAGCAGGATTCCGCGCGGGACCCGGGCGCCGAGACGCTCGAAGCGCTTCCGGTCACGCAGGAAGTCGACAACCTCGTGCAGCTCCGCTTTGGCCTCGTCGAGACCGGCCACGTCGGACCAGGACACCTCCACCTGCGACCCCTTGACCACGGGCGCGGGCTTCGCGCGTGGCATGAACCGGATCGTCCACAGCAGGAGGCAGATGACGACCCCGAAGAAGACGATCGGCAGCCACGTGAGCAGCGTGTTCTCGAGGTCGGCCACCTGACTCCTCTATCGGCACCCGACAACAGGCCCTCAAGCGAGAGCGGGGGTCTGGCTTCGGCCAGACCCCACCAGTGGTCCGTGGCCGAAGAGCGGGGCGGACTGAGCTCAGACCCGGGCGCTAGCCTTGGCGTGATGCCGATCGAGCTTCCGTTCCCGCCCCACGTCGACCTCGAGCGAGTCGGAGAGGTATGGCGGGTCGACTACGAGTCGCGGTTCGCAGAGGCAGCGTCCTGGGCCGTGGAGCACGACCTCGACGCTGCGGGCAGCGATGCGACGCGCGTCTGCCTCCTTCTCGTCGACGTTCAGAACACGTTCTGCACCCCGGGCTTCGAGCTCTTCGTCGGGGGCCGTTCCGGATCGGGGGCCCTCGACGACAACCGCCGCCTCTGTTGGTTCCTCTACCGGAATCTGAGCGCGATCACGCAGACCGTCGTCACGCTCGACACTCATCAGGCGCTCCAGATCTTCCACGCCCCGTTCCTCGTCGACGCAGAGGGCCGACATCCGGATCCGTACACGCTCGTCGCGCCCGAGGACGTCGGGTCGGGGCGATGGCGCGTCGACCCGGACGTCGCCGAGGCCGTCCGGCTCGACCGGCCCGAGGCGCACCTCGCGACCTACGTCGAGACGCTGGCGAAGGGTGGGAAGTACGACCTCACGATCTGGCCCTTCCATGCCATGCTCGGCGGAATCGGACACGCGCTCGTCAGCTCGATCGAAGAGGCGCTGTTCTTTCACGCCATCGCGCGCCGCTCGCAGACGCGATTCGAGATCAAGGGCACGAACCCCCTGACCGAGCACTACTCGGTCCTCGGCCCGGAGGTGCTCCGCGCCAGCGACGGTGGACGGCTCGGCGAGCGGAACGTCGCCCTGATCGACTATCTGGTCGGCTTCGACGCGGTGATCGTCGCGGGGCAGGCGAAGAGCCACTGTGTCGCGTGGACGGTCGAGGATCTGCTCGACGCTGCGCCGGCGATCGCCCCCAGGCTGTACCTCCTCGAGGACTGCTCGTCTCCGGTCGTCGTCCCGGGCGCGGTCGACTACACCGACGACGCCGACGCGGCCTTCGCCCGCTTCGCCGAGTCAGGGGCACGCGTCGTGCAATCGACCGAGCCGATGGCGTCGTGGCCCGGCCCGCTCTCGGCCGCGATCGAGGCGTAGTGGAGCCGCAGGAGGGCGCCGCGGCGGCGGCGATTCTCGACTCGCGCGACTGGCTCCTGCTCGTCAAGGAGAGCTACGACCGGCGCCGGTACAGCTTCCCGGGCGGCGCGGTCGAGCATGGGGAGAGCCCGCTCGACACCGCCGTCCGCGAGACGAAGGAAGAGACCGCATCGAGGCGGGGGTCGAGTACGTCGTCGGCGTCTACCGCCTGGTCAACGGCCTGACGGTGACCCTCTTCCGCTGCTCGATCGTCGACGGCACTCCGACGCTTCCGGACACAGGGGAGATCGCCGAGGTCGGCTGGTTCGAGACCGATGCGCTACCGCAGCCACGGAGCAACATCCTGCATCACGCGCTCGCCGATGTCGTGACGGGGCAGAGAGGCGTTGTCAGGGACGACCTTCCGCGGATCAACTGAAAGCGGCTACTCGACGAGCTCGAGGCGCGGGTTCGGACGCGACACGCGACCGACCTTTGCCGACGGCTTCCCGTCCGTCTCGACGACGTCGGCCGTGAAGTCGTTCTCGCCCCGGATCAGCGACGAGCCGACGCCGTAGGCGTCCACGGGGACGGCGCGCTCCTCGAACGCGCGGATCCGCTCCACCGTGAACCCACCCGAGACAACGATGCGCACCGCCCCGAAGCCCTCCGCGTCGAGCGCGTCGCGCACCTTGCGGACGAGGCGCTCGTTCACGCCGCGCGGGTCGAAGTCGCCCATCTCGTCCCAGAGCGAGCGGTCGACGAGCTGTCCCGAGGTGTCGAGGCGAACGCCCCAGAGCCGAGGTCCGAGCGCCCGCGCGACCTCGAGGGACGTCCGTACCGAGTCGTTCTCGAAGTCGACCAGCACGACGATGTTCATGTCGGACGGGGCCCACTCCGCGAATCTCTGCGCCGCGAGGACCGTGTCGCCGCCGTAAGCCGCGATGAGCCCGTGCGGGACGGTCCCGATGCCCCGACCGCCCCACCACGACGCCTGGGCGTCGGTGGATACCCCGATCGCGCCCGCGATGTGCGCGGCGTAGCCGTCACCCGTCTGGACGCGATGATGGTCGTGCCTGGCCGGGAAGTAGAGGATCTGCTTCGTCCCCGCCGCCTCGACCACGCGGCGCACGTTGGTGGAGATCAGCGTTCGCCGCGCGAGCACGCCCAGGTACACGGTCTCGAGATGCGCGAAGAGCGTGTAGTCGCCCTCGATCGTCAGCACCGTCTCCCACGGCTCGGTCCGATCGCCGTCGTACAGCGCGCGCACCTCGAGCTCGTCCCACCCGTGCGAGCCGAGCTTCAGGATCGCGATCGCCTCGTCCATGCCGCCGAGGATCGCGTCCTTCTTCTGGAAGACCTGCATGAGCACCTGCGCGTGGCGGCCGTCGGCGAGGAGCGTGGAGCGTGCGTGGTTGAAGTACGCGTCCGTGTAGTACCCGTCGCGGATCTTCTCGACGGGGAGCTCGAAGACCTCGGGAGCGAGCCGCGTCCTGGCCCGCGTCGCGCTCACTGCTCGAGCGCGAGGCAGGCGTCTCGGGCCGCGTCCGCGACCTCGACCTCGGCCTCGGAGGGTTCCGCGGTCGAGAAG
>JBOHBD010000133.1:0-5209 GCA_050698195.1 Gaiellaceae bacterium | reverse complement strand
GAAGACCGCCACCTTGAACGCCGTCGAGAAGCGGATGCGTTCGAGCAGCACGGCGAACACGAGCCCGATCGCCGTGACGAGCGCCGGGACGACGAGGAGCCAGAGGAAGTTGTTCTTGATCGCGGTGAGGAGCGTGTCGTCGCTGAAGAGCGTATCGTAGTTGTCGAGCCCGATGAACTCGTCGCCGCTCCGGTCGAAGAGGCTCCGGTAGATCGTGCCGATCGTCGGATAGACGATCCAGACCCCGAGCAGGACGAGCGCGGGACCGAGGAACAGGACCACAATCCCGTACCGCTGCCAGAGGCCGGGCTCCTTGTCCGCAGGTGGAAGCCCCCGGTCGGGGGCTTCCACCGTGGATGCCGTCTCCGTCATCCGCCTCGTAGCCGAATCGGCCTAGCCGAAGGCGTCGGCCGCCGCGGCCTCCATCTGCTGCGTGATCCCGTCGATGTTCTGCGGGTTCGCGACGAAGTCCGAGAACAGCTTGAAGAGGCCCTGGCCCGGCGTGCCTCCGAACGCCGCCGGCTGCAGGTCGGACATGTCGAAGCGGAAGGTCTCCGCCTCTCCGAGCGCGCCCGCAGTCGTCCTCGTGATCTCGTCGGGATAGACGCTCGTGTCGAGGTCTTTGTTCGGAGACGAGAACCCGCCGCGGCCGGCCCAGATCTCGGCAGCTTCGACCGTCGTCAGGTACTCCAGGAACGCGGTCGCGGCCGGGCTGTCCCTGAACTTCAAGAAGATGTCACCACCGCCGACAACCGCCGGCCCCGACCCTTCGATCGACGGGAAGGTGAAGACGTTGAAGCCCGTCTCTGGCTCGAGCGTGGTCTCCACGACTCCTGGCGCGAAGTCGCCGATGATGACCATCCCGGCCTCGGGCGACTCGGTGAACACCTTCGCGACCGAGTCCGGCATCTCCGTCTGCAACGCACCTTCGGTTCCGCCCGCGAGATTGGAGGGGTCGCCGAGGACGTCGGCCATGATGGCGAGAGCGTCCTTCACGGACTGGTCGGTCCACGGGATCTCGTGCCTCGCCAGCTGGTCGTACATCTCCGCCCCCGCGCTGCGGATGTAGATGTTCTCGAACAGGTCGGTCATCGGCCAGCCGACGTCGACCCCGACCGAGTACGGCGTGATGCCGGCCGCTTTGAGCGTCGCCGCGGCCTCGTTGAGGTCGTCCCAGGTCTCGGGCGGCTCCACGCCGGCCTCCTCGAAGGAGGCGACGTTGTACCAGATGGTCGACTTGTTGGCTCCCTTGAACATGACTCCGTACTGCGTCCCGTCGACGGCACCTGCGTCGGCGACGGCCTCGCCGAAGCTGTCGACGATCGCGTCGCGGAGCTCGTCGATCGGCTGTATCGCGCCCTGACTTGCGAAGTCCGCCATCAGGCCGGGCTGGCCGACCGCCGCGATGTCGGGCGGGTTGCCGCCTTCGACGGCGGTTGCGAGGAGCGGTGACAGGTTGTCTCCACCGGACGTGTACGTGACGTCCACGTTCGGGTACAGGGCCGTGAAACCGTCGATCACCGCCTGGAACGACGCCTGCTCCTCGCCCGCCCAGATCGCCATGATCGAGATCGAGCCTGTGACGTCCTCGCTGCCCTCCGCCCCACCGTCGTCTCCGCCGCCGCACCCGGCGGCCACGAAGGCGAGCACGCCGACGAGCAGCGCGAACACGAGCCATCGGTATCTCATCCGTGAGCTCCTTCCCCGTCGTTTGACTCTTTTGTAGGAGTTGTCCTTCCGGCCTGTGAGTAGATTCCCAGACCGGTCTCCAGATCGAACACGTGGAGCGTGCGCGTGTCGACGGCAACGTCCACGACGTCGCCCGTGCGAACGCGCGACCGGGGCCCGAAGCGACCGACCATCGTCGTCTCGGTCGCTCCCTCGGCGACTGCCGCCTGCACCGCGCTCTCCTGGCCGACGTCCCGCGCGAGCTCGCGCACGTCCTCGGTCAAGGCGGGCTGCGCACCGACGACGAAGTGGGCGACGATCTCCGAGCCCAGAGGCTCGCGGAGGACGAGCACCCCACGCAGTCGCTGGTCGTCAGGGATCTCGGAAGCGAGGCTCGCGTCCTCGAGATTCTCCGGGCGGATCCCCAGGACGACCTTGCGGTCGACGTACGACTCGAGCGCCGGTCGAGCGGCGAGCATCGCGTCGGCGAGTGCCACGGCGTGCTCGCCGACGACGGCGAAGAGCCGGCCGTTGCGACGCTCGATCGTCGACTCCACGAGGTTCATGGCCGGCGAGCCGATGAAGCCGCCGACGAACAGGTTGACGGGCCGCTCGTAGAGCTCTTGCGGAGGCGCCACCTGCTGAAGCTCGCCCTTCCGCATCACGGCGACCCTGTCGCCCATCGTCATCGCCTCCACCTGGTCGTGCGTGACGTAGATCGTCGTGACGCCGAGCTCGGTCTGGAGGCTCGCGATCTCCGCGCGCATGTGGACGCGGAGCTTGGCGTCGAGGTTCGACAGAGGCTCGTCCATGAGATACGCCTGCGGCTCGCGGACGATCGCCCGGCCCATCGCCACCCGCTGGCGCTGGCCACCCGAGAGCGCACGTGGCTTGCGATCGAGGAACGGCTCGAGCCCGAGGATGTGAGCGGCCTCGCGTACGCGGCGGTCGACCTCCTCCTTGGGCGTCTTTCGCAGCCGCAGGCCGAAGGCGATGTTCTCGAACACGGTCAGGTGCGGATAGAGCGCGTAGCTCTGGAACACCATCGCGATGTCGCGGTCGCGCGCGGGCACGCGATTCACGACCCGATTGCCGATCTTGAGCACGCCTTCGCTGATCTCTTCGAGCCCGGCGACCATCCTGAGCGCGGTCGTCTTGCCGCAACCCGACGGGCCGACGAGCACCATGAACTCGCCGTCGGAGATCCCCAGATCCATCCCCGACACCGCCCGGGTCCCGTCGGGGTAGACCTTGCCGACTCCCTCGAAGGTCACTCCAGCCAAGCCAGCTCTGGCCCGACCATATAGAAATCGGGGCGACGAGGGCGGGTTTGCGGCGGTTTCGCGTTGCGGCGGGGGTCGCGCTTCGGCCGGATCCCCGGTTTGCGCGGGTTGCTCAGCGGTGGCCGAAGTGATGGGCTCGCGGCAGGGAATCCCAGACGTCGTCGCTCTCGGCGGCCCGGCGAGCCAGCGGGCCGAGCGACTGGAGCTCCGTGACGAGCACGTTCCGGTTCTCCCGGACGCGCTCGAAGCGGCCGCGAGCGAGCACGAGCGGCTCGCCGCGCACCGTCGCCCGGTGGCGGTCGTAGACGGCCGGAGGAACGATCAGGTTCACCTGCCCGTGCTCGTCCTCGAGCAGCATGAAGACGATCCCGTTGGCCGTCGCCGGCCGCTGACGCGCGATCGCCATGCCTGCCACGGCGACGCTGCGACCGTGCGGCTGTTCGAGGAGCTCTGCGCTCGAGAGCGTCCCTGCCGGCAGGTGTGGGCGGAGGAGCGCAAGCGGGTGCGTGCCGACGGAGAGCCCGGTGTGCCGATAGTCGGCGAGCATGCGCTCCCACCGCGTCAGGTCGCGGAGCCCCGGCGTCTCGGTCGTCGGCTCGAGCGAGAGCGGAAGCTGCTTCGCCTCTCCCCTCGTCCCAGGCACCGACTGGGGCCGGAGGACGAGCCCGAGCTCCCACAGGAGCTCTCGGCGGGGCCGGCCGAAGCCGTCGCATGCACCTCCCTTGACGAGCGCCTCGAGACTCTCGCGGGAGAGCTGCGTCCGGCGGGCGAGGTCGGCAACGTCGCGGAACGGCCCGTTCGCCTCTCGCTCGGCGACGAGCGTCTCCGCATCGTCGTCCCCCACCGACTGGACGTACGTGATCCCGACCCGAACCGCCGATCCCGACCCTCGCGACGTAGGACTTCGTGCCACGGAATCACGAGGCTCGAGTCCACGCTGTGCAGCGCTATTGCCTTGTAACAACTTGTTACTTGGTGGGTTCGAGGTCGCGTCGGTGCCGTCTTCGACGATCTCGGGGGCGTCTTCGACGATGCAGCGGGCGCCGCTCAGGTTGACGTCGGCGGGACGCACCTCCACCCCGCGCCGCTGCGCGTCGCGGACGAGAGTCGCGGGCGGGTAGAAGCCCATCGGCTGCGCGTTCAGGAGGGCGCAGAGGAACTCGGCCGCGTAGCGACGCCGAAGCCACGAGGACTGATACGCGAGGAGCCCGAACGCGGCAGCGTGGGCCTTCGGGAAGCCGAAGCCCGAGAACCCGACGAGCTTGTCGAAGACGCCGTCTGCGATCTCCGCGCTCACGCCCTTCTCGGCCGCGCCGGCGACGAACCGCCCGCGGTAGGCCTCGAGCGCGTCGTGGCTCCGCTTCCGGCTCATCGCCCGCCGCAGGCCCTCCGCCTCTCCGACCGTGAACCCGGCGAGCGCGATCGCGACCTCGAGCACCTGGTCTTGGAAGACGACGACGCCGTACGTCGCGCGCAGCGGCTCGCGCAGGAGCTCGTGGTCGACCGGCCAGACGTACGAGGGATCCTCCCGCAAACGCTCGCGGGCGTCGATGTACGGGTGCACGGCCTTTCCCTGGATCGGCCCCGGACGGACGAGCGCGACCTGGACGGTGAGATCGTCGAGGTTCTCCGGCTTCGTTCGCAGGAGGCTCTGCATCTGGGCGCGGCTCTCGATCTGGAACGCGCCCACCGTGTCCGCGCGCTGGATGTCCTCGAAGACCGCGTTGTCGTCGAAGGGGATCCGCGAGAGGTCGATCACCTCGCCGTACGTACGTGCGATCTGCTCGACGCAGTCCTCGACCGCGGAGAGCATGCCGAGCCCGAGGAGGTCGATCTTGAGGAAGCCGGCATCCGCGCAGGAGTCCTTGTCCCACTGGCAGAGCTGGCGGCCCGCCATCGCCGCGGGCTGCACGGGGACGAGCTCGATCAGCGGGCGCGTCGAGACGACCATCCCGCCCGGGTGTTGCGAGACGTGCCGCGGCAGCCCCGCGATCTCGCCCGTCAGCCATGCAAAGGCGCGCCAGCGGCGCGAGCCGAGCTTCCGCTCGGAGTCGGGAAGACGTTCGAGCTCTTCCGCGACTCGACGAGCATCCCAGCCGTCCGAGAGCCGCGCGAGCCGCTCGAGCTCGGCGTACGGAAGCCCGAGGGCCTTGCCCACGTCGCGGATCGCGCCCCGTGAGCGGTAGGTGGCGAAGCTCGCCACGAGCGCCGCGTGCTCCCGCCCGTAGCGCTCGGTGACCGCGACGATGAGCTTCTCG
>JBOHBD010000132.1:0-3131 GCA_050698195.1 Gaiellaceae bacterium | reverse complement strand
CCGTACACGCTCGTGCTTCCGAACCCGGCATGCCGGTTCCACTGGCTCGCGGGCAGTCCCCCGGACACGATCGGCGTGCGCGTGCCGGCCCTGACGGGCCTAGCCCGCGATCTCGTGGACCGGGTGGGCGCGGTCGCGATGACGAGCGCGAACCGCCATGGAGAGCCCGATCCACGCCGCCTCGAGGACGTAGCCGACGAGATCCTGGACGCGGTCGCGGTCGCGGTCGACGGCGGTGACCTACCCGGGACGCCTTCGACCGTGCTCGATTTCACCGGCTCGGAGCCGCGGGTGCTTCGCGAGGGCGCGCTTCCCGGCGCAGAGGCCCTCGCGCGCGTCGAGGTCGTACTCGCCGAGTAGCATCCTGCAGATGGCCGTCGCGCCGCTGACGCTCGAGGACCTCCGCTCGGCGGGCCTCACAGACGTCGATCCGGACGTCGCCGACCTCCTCGAGCGGGAGCTCGAACGGCAGCGGGGCGAGATCGAGCTGATCGCGTCGGAGAACTTCACCTGGCCGGCAATGCTCGAAGCTGTCGGCAGCGTGCCGACGAACAAGTACTCGGAGGGGTATCCCGGCCGCCGCTACTACGGCGGCTGCGAGATCGTCGACGAGATCGAGCAGCTCGCCATCGACCGGGCGAAGGCGCTCTTCGGCGCCGAGCACGCGAACGTGCAGCCGCACGCGGGCGCGCAGACCAACATGGCGGTGTACTTCGCCTGCCTCGAGCCGGGGGACCGGATCCTCTCCCTCGAGCTCTCACACGGTGGCCACCTGACGCACGGCCTCAAGGTCAACTTCTCCGGACGTCTCTACGACGTCGTCCACTACGGCGTCTCGCGGGAGACGAACCTCGTCGACTACGACGACGTCCTCTCGCTCGCGAAGGTGCACAGGCCGAAGCTGATCGTGTGCGGCGGCTCGGCGTACCCGCGGATCGTCGAGGCGGAACGGTTTCGCGCCGTCGCGGACGAGGTCGGAGCCCTGCTCCTCTGCGACATGGCGCACTTCGCGGGCCTCGTGGCGGCCGGAATCCACCCGAGCCCCGTTCCGCACTGCGACTTCGTCACGTCGACGACGCACAAGACGCTGGCCGGGCCCCGTTCCGGGTTCGTCCTCTGCAGGAGCGAGCACGCACAGGCGCTCGATCGAGCGGTCTTCCCAGGGATGCAGGGCGGGCCGTTGAACCACGTCATCGCGGCCAAGGCGACCTGCTTCCGGATCGCCGCGTCGGAGCCGTTTCGCCGCTACCAGGAGCGCGTTCGCGCGAACGCGGACACGCTCGCCGCGACGCTCCAGGAGGGAGGGCTCGACGTCCTCACCGGCGGCACGGACACCCACCTCCTGCTCGTGGATCTCCGCCGGACGGAGTGGACCGGAAAGGACGCCGAGGAACGGCTCGCCGAGGTCGGGATCACCGTGAACCGGAACACGGTCCCCTTCGACGAGCGCCCACCGACGGTCGCGTCGGGGTTCCGCGTCGGCACGCCGGCGGCGACGATGCGAGGCTTCGACGAGGACGACTTCCGCGAGGTCGGGCAGATCATGGTCGAGGCGCTCGGCTCCGCCCCCGACGCGGCGGCGCTCGCCGACCGCAGCGCGGCCTTGTGCCGCCGACGGCCCCTCTACCCCGGTCAAGGCGCGTTCCCTGCCTTTCTCACCGAGGGCGAGAGCGGGTAGAGGCGAGCGTGGCCGAGCAGGCTCTGACCACGTCCGGCACGGAGACGGTGACGGAAGTGACGCATCCGCTCGTGCAGCACAAGCTGGGACTCCTGCGTGACGTGACGACGACGACGCAGATGTTTCGGCAGCTCGTGAACGAGCTCACCCTTCTCCTCACCTACGAGGCGACGAAGGACCTCGCCGACGAGGAGATCGAGATCGAGACGCCGCTCGAACGGATGACGGCGAGGCGCATCTCGGGGAAGAAGGTGGCCGTGTGCCCGATCCTGCGGGCGGGGGTCGGGATGCTCGATGCGGTGCTCTCGCTCGTCCCCGGCGCGCGCGTCGGCATGATCGGCCTCTTCCGCGACGAGGAGACGCTGGAGCCGGTCGAGTACTACGTGAAGCTGCCGGGAGACATCGCCGACCGCGACGTGATCCTCCTCGACCCGATGCTCGCGACGGGCAACTCCACGGCCGCAGCCGTCGACACGGTGAAGCGGGCGGGTGCGACGTCGGTCCGCCTGATCGCCCTCATCGCGGCGCCGGAGGGCATCGCCCGCGTCCAACGGGAGCATCCGGAGGTCAGGATCGTCGTCGCCTCGGTCGATCGCGAGCTCAACGACAAGGGGTACATCCTCCCCGGGCTCGGCGACGCAGGCGACCGGCTCTACGGGACGAAGTAGCCCCTGATGCTCGACGAGCTGCGGGTGACGCCGGAGGTCCTCTACGGGGCTGCGATCGCCTTCGGCATCGTCGTGCTCTTGACGCCGGCCGTCGGGGGCATGGCGCGCCTCTTGGGGGCGGTCGACCGGCCCGACGCACGCCGTCTCAACCGCCGGCCGATCCCGCGCCTCGGCGGCCTGGCGATCTTCCTCGGGATCCTCGTGCCGGCGCTCGCATTCCTCGACCTCTCGGGCGAGAGCCGGGGGGTCTTGCTGGGCGCCGCCGTCGCGACGGTCGTCGGCGCGGTGGACGACTTCCGCGGTCTCTCTCCTCCGCTGAAGCTCGGTGGCCAGCTCGTCGCGGCCGCGATCCCGCCCGCCTTCGGCGTGTGGATCGACCACTTCACCTTCCCGCTCCTCGGTGTCGTCGATCTGCCCGAATGGGTGGGGGTCCCGCTCTCGATGCTCTTCATCGTCGCGGTGATGAACATGGTCAACTTCCTCGACGGCCTCGACGGCCTTGCCGCCGGCGTGTGCGCGATCGCGGGCTCGACGTACGCGATCCTCGCGCTCTCGCTCGGGAAGGCCGATCCTGCGATCCTCTCCGCGATCGTCGGCGGCGCGTGTCTCGGCTTCCTCCGACACAACTTCTTCCCGGCGCGGATCTTCATGGGCGACGCGGGCTCGTTGTGCCTCGGCTTCGTCCTGGCCTCGGTCTCGATCCAGGGGCTGCTGAAGACGGCGTCGACGGTCGTCCTCGTCCTGCCGTTGCTGGTGCTCGCGGTGCCGATCCTCGACACCTCATT
>JBOHBD010000131.1:0-6005 GCA_050698195.1 Gaiellaceae bacterium | reverse complement strand
TCACGGCCGCGGCCACCGTCGGCGCACCGGTGGCCGGCGACGTGGCGCTGCTCCTCGCCGATGCGATCCGCCGCCGGCGGCGCGTGCGGGCCTCGTACCGGACGTTCTCGGGCGACGAGTCACAGCGCGAGCTGAGCCCGCACGGGCTCGTCGTCCACTCCGGCCGTTGGTACCTGGCGGCGTTCGATCACACACGCGACGACCTGCGAACGTTCCGGGTCGACCGGATGCGCGGCACGGTCGTCGCCGGCGAGTCGGCGCTCCCGGCCCCGGCCGAGTTCGAGGCCGTGGCGTTCGTCAGCGCCTCGCTCGCGCGAGTGCCGTGGCGGTGGAGCGTCGAAGTCCTGCTCCACCTCCCCGTTGAGGAAGCGGCTCGTCGCCTCCCGGCGACGCTCGCCGAGCTGGCCGGCGTGGACGGCGGCACGCTGCTTCGGATGCGGGTCGGCTCGCTCGATTGGATGGCCGGAGTTCTGGCCGGGCTCGACTGCGACTTCACGATCCACGCTCCGGACGAGCTTCGCGCGAGCGTCCACGCGCTTGCGGAACGTCTCGCGCGACGGGCGTGACCTCCGCTTTTGCAGGCTTTTTCGCGGGCACCACGAAGAGAGTTCGCCCGGAATGCGCCTCTCGCTCGTCACGTTGCTGTTCGCCGTCGCGGGAACCCTCGTCGTCGACCTCGAGCCGGCGGCGGCGCCCTCGGCGAAGCCGACTCCCCCAATCGCACTCCGCGTCCAGGCGGCGCCTCGCACGGTCGGGGTCGCATTCGTCCGCGAGGGACGGCTCGTTCGCGTCGAGCGCGTGGTCCGACGTGGAGTCGCGCCGGCGCTCCACGCCTTGCGCGAGCTCGTGCAGGGTCCGACACGCAGCGAGCGCGCACGGGCCATCCGAACCGCGATTCGAGCCGGCGTCCGGCCTCGCTCCGTCCGGGTGAGAGACGACCTCTGGCTCGTGAGCTTCTCGCGCTCCCTGCTCGGGCCCGGCACGCCCGAGACGGTCCGGACGAGACTCGCCCAGATCGTGGGGACGCTTGCCTGGCTCGGCGGCCCACAGCGTCATGCCGCGATCGCGACGGAAGGCAGGCTCGTGACGGTGCTGCGCCTCGGGGTCCGGCCCGGAGCGTGGCGTGGGAACGTCGGCGAGCAGGGCTACCGGTACAGCCCGCGCGGCGTTCAGGTTCGCCTCGTTCAGCTCGGCTACCTCGCTCGCGCAGCGGTGTCGGGCTCGATCGACTACGCGACCTCGCAAGCGCTCCTCGCCCTGCAGGGCTGGGAGGGCCTCGCCCGCACGGGCACGGTCACGGGGCATACCCAGGTCGCCCTCTTTCGGGAGTCCGGCCCGAGACCCACGGCGCATCGGCCGGGGCGCAGGATCGAGATCCACCGCGACCGCGGCGTCCTGCTCCTGATCGAGGACAACGTCGTGCGCCGGGCCGTCCACACGTCGACCGGGGCGGGTGGAGCAACGCCGTCCGGCTCGTTCCGGGTCTACCGCAAGGAACTCCTCTCCTGGTCGGTCCCGTTCCAGGTCTGGATGCCCTATGCCGCATACTTCGTGGGCGGTATCGCGACGCACGAGTACCCGTACGTCCCCGAGTACCCGGCTTCGCACGGCTGCGTTCGCCTGCCCTCCGGAGACGCCGAGCGCGTCTACGGCTTCGTGGAGGTCGGGACGCCCGTACGGGTCTTCTAGCGATCAGGCGTCGGCGATGAGGCGACGACGTTCCCTGCGGGATCTCGAACACGCGCGACGATCTCACCTGGGCTTTCGTCGGCGTTCGGCTCCGTCAGCGGCGTCGCCCCGACCGAGACCAGCTTCTCGACGGTTGCCTCGAGGTCGTCGACCTTGAACCAGAGCGAGATCGCGCTGTAGGGGTCGTCGTCGAAGCCGGGGTACGGCGTCGTCGACGACCAGCCGACGTGCGAGTCGCCCATCGGCGTCGGCTCCGGCAGGTCGAACGCTCGCCGGTAGAAGTCGGCGAGCTCCGTGAAGGCCTTCGAGTGCAGAAGGACCGCCTCGAGCTTCACGTGACCTCCCTCACTCGGCGAAGCGTACTCCCGCGGCGCGAACGTCGGAGGGAAACCGATGTTTCCACCTGCACGTACGTGGAGAGGTGAACAACATGCTGACTCGCATCACGACACTCTCGGTCGTCGCCGTCCTGAGCGGCTTGCTCGTCCCTGCGGTCTCGGCCAAGGACGGTGACGTGCTCGTTCGCGGCGTCTGCAGCTCGTCGAGCACGTTGAAGCTCAAGTTGAGCCCGGAGGACGGTCGCATCGAGGTCGAGTTCGAGGTCGACCAGAACCGAAACGGCGTCAGGTGGACGGTCGTGCTCAGGCGGGCGACTCGTGTCGTCGCCCGTGGAGCGAGGGTGACCCGACCTCCGAGCGGTTCCCTCGAGCTCCGCCGCATCGTCTCGAATCGTCCTGGGCGCGACAGGATCAGCGCCCGGGCGACGAGCCGGTTCGGTGAGGTCTGCCGGGCGACGGCGAGATTCTGAGCGCAGCCGGGATCGCTCCGCCGGGCGTCTCGCTCTTGGCACGAACTTGACACACGGCCGTACGGGGTACGGCCCTACCCTCGAGGCATGTCCCGCTTCGCGCTCGCCGTCGCCGTTGCCGCCACAGGCGTCCTCTCGGCTCTCGGCGCCCCGGCGCTCGCCCACTTCGACGCCGCGGGCCGGTATACGCACAGGTCCTGTCCCGCCTCGACAGCGACTCGGGTCGACCCGGTCAACGTCGTCTTCACGACCTGGGGAACCTGGGGCCGCGCCGAGAGCCAGATTCGATCCCACACCGGCTGGGCGGTCACCTCCGGGACGACGCACTTCTTCGTCGACCACGGCGGCTGCTCGTCCCTGCACGCGCAACGGGCGAGCGGCGAAGGAACACGCTTCCATGTGCGCCTCCGCGGCCAGCACCGCGATCCGACGCTGGGCTGGGCCGCGACCGCCGCGGCGCACCACGAGGATCTCGTGCTCTTCCCGGTGCCGTGTGGACACGCGGTCGACTCCAACGGCGCCGGCGGTAGCGGCTTCGACCAGGGGCGGGACGAGCTCGAGCGCCGCCTGACGAGCGCAGGCCACTCGGCGCAGCGCGTCTGGTGGGGGAACACGCAGAGCTTCAAGCAGTGCGACGGCGACTATGCGGCTTCCGACGGGTGGACGGTCTTCGTCGAGCTGCATCAGGTGAACCACTGATGAGATCGCGGGCCGGTCTGCTCCCGGCCGGGTCGCTGGTGTTCGTCGGCGCGCTCGCTCTCGCGCTCGCGCTGGCGGGCTCGGGACCGGCGGGCGACGGGCGGGGGCCGGCCCGGTCGACCTTCAGCCTGGAGCAGGCGCGCACGTTCGACGAGTTCCCGCTCTACAACGCGGGCGACCGGGTCGAAGGCTTGCCGCTCGTCTCGGTGCTGCGGCGGAACGACACCGCGAGCTACGTGTCCTTCGTTTACGGAGACTGCGTCGCGAGCGACGACGCGGGCTGCGCGCCCCCCGTCGAGATCCAGGTCTGGCCGGCGTGCCGCAGGAACCTCGAGCTCTACGACTCCGCCCAGGCGGGCGGTCCGCTACCGGAGCGAGTCGTGACGCGCGGAGTGCCCGCGGCGTTCTTCGAGGAGGGAACGCGGCTCGAGCTCCAGACGGGTCGCTCGACGGTCGTCGTCTTCGCCGAGTCCCGAGTGCGTGCATTGCGGATCGCGGCCGCCCTGCGAGCTGTGAACGCTCCCGTTCCGGCGGGCGAGCCGCTCCCGCCGCCGACGCGGGGAGCGAGCGGAGACGCGATGGGCTGCTGAGCGACTCGTCCGGCGTCGGACAGCCGGTCCCTCGGGGCAGGAGATGTGCGGCGTGGCAAGATCGTCTCGCCGTGGAGACGATGCGCGCCGTTCGGAAACGCGGTCCCGAGCCGGGCCTCGTGCTCGACGAGGTTCCCGTTCCCACCCCGGCTGCGGCCGAGGTGCTCGTCCGCATCGAGGCTGCGAGCATCTGCGGCACCGACCTCCACATCAAGCGGTGGGATCAGTGGTCCTCGGAGCGCGTCAAGCCGCCGCTCACCCTGGGTCACGAGCTCTGCGGCACCGTCGTCGCCGTGGGCAAGAGCGTCACTGACGTCTCGGAGGGGGACTACGTGTCCGCCGAGAGCCACGTCACGTGCGGGGTCTGCTTCCACTGCCGGACGGGCAAGGCGCACATGTGCGAGCGCACGAAGATCCTCGGCGTCGACTGCGACGGCGGGTTCGCCGAGTACGCGGCGCTCCCGGCCTCGGTCGTGTGGCGGAACGACCGCGCGAAGCTCCCGCCCGAGATCGCGTGCCTGCAGGAGCCGTTCGGGAACGCCGTCTTCGCCACCTCCACGCAGGATCTCGCCGGCCGGGCGATCGCGGTCCTCGGCTGCGGCCCGGTCGGGCTCTTCACGATCGCGATCGCGAGGGCGTTCGGGGCGGGGAGGCTCCTCGCGTCGGACCACGTCCCGTACCGGATGGAGCTCGCGCGAGCGCTGGGCGCCGACGTCGTCAACGTGAACGAGGTCGAGGACGTGCCAGCGTGGTTCGTGGAGCAGAACGAGGGCGTCGGGCTGGGAGTCGTCTTCGAGATGTCGGGGGCCTTGCGCGCGATCGAGGACGCCTTCGGCATCGTGCGGCACGGTGGCAACGTCGTCCTCTTCGGGATCCCGGCACGCCCGGCGACGATCGACATCGCCGAGTCGCTCATCTTCAAGAACCTGACCGTCTCCGCGGTCAACGGCCGCGAGATCTGGGAGACGTGGTACACGACGCGCTGGCTCCTGGAGCACGGCGTCGTGGACCTCGCACCCCTGATCACGGCCAAGATGCCGCTCGAGCGGTTCGAGGAGGCGTTCGACCTCCTCGACTCGGGCGAGGCCTGCAAGATCGTCCTCGAGCCGAACGGAGCGACGCGATGAACACGACCTTGGTGACGCAGGTGGGCACTGAGCTCGACGGGTTGCGGGAGGCCCGCACCTACAAGCGCTTCCTCACCCTGGAGTCGCCGCAGGGCCCCGTCGTCCAGATGAAGGGCCGCGGCGAGGTCATCGTCCTTTCCTCGAACAACTACCTCGGGCTGGCGGCGCATCCAGACGTGGTGCAGGCGGGCATCGACGGCCTCGAGCGCCACGGGGCGGGGACCGCATCCGTCCGCTTCATCTGTGGGACGTTCGCCCCGCACCTCGAGCTCGAGCGCGCGCTCGCCGCCCTCTCCGGGACGGAGGCTGCACTCACGTACGTCTCCTGCTGGAACGCGAACGAGGCGGTCGTCCCGACGCTCACCGACGAGACGACGGTGATCGTCACGGACGAGCTCAATCATGCGAGCATCATCGACGCCGTTCGGCTCTCGCGGCCTGCGCAGAAGGTCATCTACCCGCACTCGGACATGGGCGCGCTTCGAGACGCGCTCGCGGCCGCGCCGAGCGGCGCCCGCAAGCTGATCCTGACCGACGGCGTGTTCTCGATGGAGGGCGACCTCGCGAAGCTCCCGGAGATCGTCGAGCTCGCGCAGGAGCACGACGCGGTCGTGGTCGTGGACGACTCTCACGGCGTAGGCGTGCTCGGCGAGACGGGCCGCGGAGTGGTCGAGCACTACGGCCTCCTGGGCGAGGTCGACGTTCTCAGTGGAACGCTGGGAAAGGCGCTCGGCGGCGCGGCAGGTGGCTACGTGGCCTCGTCGGCGGAGGTGTGCGACCTCCTCGCGCAGCGCTCGCGGCCGCAGCTCTTCTCGAACGCGCTGCCGCCGACGGTCGCGTGCAGCGCGCTGCGCGCGGTCGAGGTGATGCTCGAGCAGCCGGAGCTACTGGCGCGGCTGCGCGAGAACACGGCGACGTTCCGCGCGATGCTCGTCGAGGCGGGGTTCAGCCCGCTCGACGGCGAGGCGGCGATCATCCCGATCATCGTCGGCGAGACGTCCAAGGCGATCGCGCTCTCGGAGCGCCTCCTCGACGAGGGCGTATTCGTGACCGGCTTCGGTTACCCCGTGGTGCCGGAGGGTACTGCGCGGA
>JBOHBD010000130.1:0-2458 GCA_050698195.1 Gaiellaceae bacterium | reverse complement strand
GCGAGGGGGTGGGCGGCGACGGCGGTGGCGAAGGGGACGGCGGAGGCGCAGGCGTAGGCGACGGCGACGTGGGCGCGGGCCGGTCGCCAGGGGACGGAGGGGGAGAGGACTGCTCCGGCGGCGAAGGCGAATCGTCGCTCGGCGCAGGCCCCCGCGACGGCGAGTCTGAGGTCCTGCCTGGATCGCGCTTGCCCGCCGCAGGACGCGGTCTGCGATCCGCGTCGAGGCGAACCGGCGGCGGGCGGTCCACCCGCGAGGAGACGACCGCGGGAGGCGCGGGCCGCGCCCCGAGAGCGAGTGTCGCCTGCGCCGCCTCCGGTGCGCCCACGACCCCGGTCGCAGCGGCCGTCACGACGGTCGCGAGCCCGCCGAGCGAGGCACCCACCGACGGCGTGAGCGGCAGGCGGACGAGGAGCGGCACGTGGGTGAGCCACGAAAGTGGCCCCGCGACGAGCCGCATCCTGCCGAGGGACATGTTCACGAAGGCGCGCACGAGCCGTGGATCGAACTGCGTTCCGGAACAGCGCCCGATCTCCGATCGTGCGTCGGTCGCGCTCATCGCTTCCTTGTACGAGCGCGTCGAGGTGATCACGTCGAAGACGTCGGCGATCGCGACGATACGGCCGGCGAGCGGGATCTCCTCGCCCGCTACCCCGCGTGGATAGCCCTTGCCGTCCCATCGCTCGTGGTGGTAGCCGACCGCACCGGTCCAGCTCCCCAGCCACTCGCGGAGCGGCTCGACGAGTGTCTCGCCGTAGAGGGGATGGAGGCGTAGCTTCTCCCACTCCTCCTCGGTCGGCTTCCCGGGCTTGTTGAGGATCTCGGCGCTGACCTCGAGCTTGCCGATGTCATGGAGGAGCGCGGCCCAGTTGAGGCGATCGAGATCGTCGGCTGCCAAGCCGAGCTCTCTGCCGAGGCTGGACGCGTACGCCCGGACCCGCTCGGCATGACCACGTGTGATCGCATCGTGGACGTCGAGCGCCCCGACGAGCTGGAGCAGGATCTCGGCGGCCTCCTGCACACTCGGCGCCTCGTGCGTCCGTCGCATCGAGCGGAGCCGCGCCTCGAGGGTCTCGACCGTTCCTGAGCGCAGCGCCAGCTGGAACCTCGAGGGAGCTTCGTCCGGGAAGACGAGCGAGAGCCCGAGGAGCGCACCCAGAGGCAGGAGCCGGCGAGAGATCCCGTAGACGACCGATACGACAGCCGTCGCCATGAGGCTGATCGCGAACCACCACAGGAGGAAGACCCAGAGGGAGCTCGTCGGCGCCCTCACGATCGACGTGGCGAGGTATACGAAGGCGAGGGAGACAGCTATCGGCAGCGCGTAGACGAGCACGCGCACACCGCGCGCGCGCCACGGGTGCGCCGACCAACGATGCTCTCGAGCACCTTCGCGGGCCGCCATGACCGTGATATCGGCTCCGTTGCACGGATACTCGACGCCGGAGTGTCCCTCCGATGGGGCAGATCGCCGTCGGCGGAACGCCCAGCCCGGCCGTCGCCCACGACGACCTGCTGCGGGCTTGCGCCTACAGCCCGGGAACGTGCGTCTCCAGGCTCTTGCCCACGATGCGCGCGACCTCGTCGTTAGCGGACGAACGCGTCCTGGACGACGTCCTCGGCCTCGGCGACCGAGCCGAGCATCCGGTAGGCGATCGCGAACACGTACGGCCGCAGCTCTTCGAGCTCCTCGTGACTCTCCATCGCCATCGAGGACGAAATAGCAGCCGCGCCCGTGACGGCGTCACAGGAGCCGGCGCTGTCTCGCTCGCCGGCATGCACCTCGACCGAAGCTTCGCCCGCACGAATCGGCTGCGGACGGAGGGCACCGATGCACTCCTCGCCGGCGCGCGAGACCGGCGTCCGCCGCTTCCTCGCGCAAAGCTTCGCGGGCTGGCCGTACGCGCGCGAGGGTGGCTCGATCAAGACGGAGGAAGAGCCACTCGACCCGACGCCGGTGCCGGCGATGGGCGAGACGCTCGGAGCGATCCGCCATCTCGAGCGTGCCGTCGTCGACGCCGGCGGGCTCGCCCTCCGTTACGGCGGCTTCTACGGCTCTCCGGACGACCCGTTGCTCGAGCTCGTGCGCGAACGGAAGTTCCCGATCGTCGGCGACGGTGGGGGCATCGGCTCGTTCGTCCACCTCGACGACGCCGCAGCTGCGACCGCCCTGGCCCTCGAGCGAGGCGAACCCGGCATCTACAACGTCGTCGACGACGAGCCCGCGCCGGTCCGCGAGTGGCTGCCCGCGCTCGCGGAGGCCATCGGCGCAAAGCCGCCACGCCGCGTCCCGCGCTGGGTCGCTCGGCTCGCTGCCGGCGAGGTCGGCGTCGTGCTGATGACCGAGGCCCGCGGCGCATCGAACGCGAAGGCGAAGCGGGAGCTCGACTGGACACTGCGCTATCCGAGCTGGCGGGAGGGCTTTCGTGCGGCGTACTCATCTGCGGACCTCTCGGTC
>JBOHBD010000129.1:0-4154 GCA_050698195.1 Gaiellaceae bacterium | reverse complement strand
AGGCGAAGTGCAAGGAGCTCGCGCTCAACCAGATCGACCGCGGCTCCAAGGTCGTCTTCCAGGTTGCCGGCGGCTGTGGCCTCGGCGCGCTGGACGCGGCAAGGGAGCAGAACGTCTGGGGGGTCGGGGTCGACACCGACCAGTCGTTCCTCGGGAGGCACATCCTCACGAGCGCGGTGAAGCGCGTGGACGTCGCCGTCGATACCGCGGTCCGGTCCGCGGCCAACAACACGTTCAAGGGCGGAACCGACCTGGTCTTCAACCTGAAGAACAAGGGCGTCGCCATCGGCAAGATCAACAGGCGCGTCCCGAGAGGATTCATCCGGAGGATGAACGCCTTGAGGCCGCTCATCCTCTCCGGGAGGATCAAGCCGCCGACGAAGGTCTGACGGCCTCTCGAACGCACGATCAGAGGGCGGGCCTCCGGGCCCGCCCTCTCGGTTTGGGGGCACGTCGAGCCGGGTAGGCCCCGACGATGCCGGTACTGCCGCGAGCGTTGGCGTTGCTCGGAGTGCTCGTCGTCGCGGTCGGGCTTGCCGCGTGCGGCGGGGACGACGAGGCGGGCACGACGCCGACGCCGACCGAGGACGCGTTCCTCGCCGGGGTCGTCAGCGACGTCGGCCGCTTCAACGACAAGGGCTTCAACCAGCTCGCGCTCGAAGGGTGTCAGCGCGCCGAGAGCGAGCTCGGCGTCCAGTGCCGGGGGCTCGAGTCTCGCTCGACGTCGGACTACGTCCCGAACTTCGCGCGGCTGATACGCGACGGGGCAGGCCTCTCCATCGCCACCGGGTTCCTGCTCGCGGAGGCGACGAGCACGGCCGCAGACCGCTTCCCGGACGCGCAGTTCGCGATCGTCGACTACTCGGCCGCGGCGGAGCCGTTCGCAGGCAGCCAGGAGAACGTCCTCGGCCTCACCTTTCGGACGAACGAGAACAGCTACCTGATCGGCTGCCTCGCGGCCCAGATGGCCGAGCGGGAAGGTGAGAACACCATCAGCGCCGTCGGCGGGATCAAGATCCCGACCGTCGACATCTTCATCGCCGCGTACCGCGCGGGCGCGCAGCGCTGTGTCCCGGGCACGCGGACGCTCATCGCGTACTCGCAGGACTTCGTCGACCAGGCGAAGTGCAAGGAGCTCGCGCTGAACCAGATCGGACGCGGCTCGAAGGTCGTCTTCCAGGTTGCCGGCGGGTGCGGGCTCGGCGCGCTCGACGCCGCGAGGGAGCGGGACGTCTGGGGGATCGGGGTCGACACGGACCAGTCGTTCCTCGGGCCGCACATCCTGACGAGCGCGGTGAAGCGCGTGGACGTCGCCGTGTTCGAGGCGATCCAGACCGCCGTCGAGGGGAGCTTCACGGGCGGCCGTGACCTGGTCTTCGACCTCGAGAACGGCGGCGTGGCCGTCGGCGAGATCAGCTCGGAGGTGCCCGAGGAGTTCATCGAGAGGATGAACGAGCTCGAGCCGATGATCCGCTCCGGCGAGATCGAGCCGCCGACGACGGTCTGACGCCCTCTCGCGCGGCCTGACCTCCGCCGCGCCGCAGGCATGTCCCCATGCGTCCGAGGACGCTCGCACCGGCGGATCCGTAGAATCGCGCGCGAATGAGCGACCGGCCCGTCGTCCTCGAGCTGCACGGCATCACGAAGCAGTTTCCGGGTGTTCTCGCGAACGACCACATCGACTTCGACCTCCGACAGGGCGAGGTGCACGCGCTCCTCGGCGAGAACGGGGCCGGGAAGTCGACGCTGATGAGCATCCTGTACGGGCTCTACCACCCGGACGAGGGCGAGATCGCGATCCAGGGCGAGACCGTGCGGATCTCGTCGCCGAGGGAGGCGATCGAGCGCGGGATCGGGATGGTGCACCAGCACTTCATGCTCATCCCGGTGATGACCGTGGCCGAGAACATCGTCCTGGCCGAGGAGCCGACGAAGGCGGGTGTCGTCCTCGACTACGGCAGCGCGAGGAAGCGCGTGCAGGAGATCGCCGAGTCCTTCAACTTCGCGATCGACCCGGAGGCGCGGATCGAGAACATCTCGGTGGGGCAGCAGCAGCGCGTCGAGATCCTGAAGGCGCTGTACCGGAGAGCGGACATCCTCATCCTCGACGAGCCGACAGCAGTGCTCACGCCCCAGGAAGCCCAGGAGCTCTTCGCGATCCTGAGGGACCTCACGCGGGAGGGCATGTCGATCATCTTCATCAGCCACAAGCTGAACGAGGTGCTCGAGATCGCAGACCGGATCACCGTCCTCCGCCGCGGGAAGAGGATCGAGACGCTTCCCTCGGCGGGTGCGACCGAGGAGGGGCTCGCCAAGCTCATGGTCGGACGCGAGGTGCTCCTCCGCGTCGAGAAGTCGCAGGCGCTGCCCTCGGAGCCGCTGCTCGAGGTCGAGGACCTCCACGTGCTCGACGACCGCGGGCTCGAGGCCGTGCGCGGCGTCTCCTTCCAGGTGCGGGCGGGCGAGATCGTCGGGATCGCCGGGGTCGACGGGAACGGCCAGACCGAGCTCGTCGAGGCGCTGACGGGCCTGCGCCCGGTCGCGAGCGGGGAGTTCCGCGTCGACGAGCGCCGGCTCACCGGTGCGAGCACCCACCGCATCCTCGACTCGGGGGTCGGGCACATCCCGGAGGACCGCCAGAAGCGCGGGCTCGTCCTCGAGTTCACGCTCGCCGAGAACATCGCGCTGCACGACTTCGACAGGCCGCCGAACTCGCGCCTGGGCTGGCTGCGGCCGCGGTTCCTGATCGAGCGGGCGAAGCGGGTCCTGCGTGCGTTCGACGTGCGGGGCGGAGGCCCGCGGACTCAGGCGAGAGCGCTCTCCGGAGGGAACCAGCAGAAGGTCGTCGTCGCCAGGGAGGTCGAGAACGACCCGCGCGTGCTGATCGCGGCGCAGCCGACGCGCGGACTCGATGTCGGGGCGATCGAGTTCGTCCACAGGCGTCTCGTGGAGGAGCGGGACGAGGGCCGCGGAGTCCTGCTCGTGTCGCTCGAGCTCGACGAGATCCTCTCGCTCTCGGATCGGATCCTCGTCCTGTACGAGGGCGAGATCGCCGGCGAGTACGCGCCGGACGTCACCGAGGAGGAGCTCGGCGTCGCGATGCTCGGAGGGACGCGCGAGGAGGAGGCCGTGGCGTGAGACGCCCTGTGTCAACCCCCGGCCGTGAGCAGGCGGTTGAGGCTGCCGTGGCGGGCGAGGAAGCCGGCCAGCCGCCTCTCGCCCAGGGAGCGGGCGTCGCTCGGGCTCGGGTAGCGCTCGCGGAAGGCGAGCGCAATCGGCGAGTCGACGTCGCTGAAGATGCGCGCGGCGCCGGGCCAGAAGGCCTCGAGCTGCGCGCGCAGCTGGTTACGGAGCGCGACTCGCTGCTCGACCAGGTCCTCGCGGGCGCGGGTCAGCGTGCGCAGGGCGCGCGTCTCGTCGCTGTCGGGCCGGAGCGGGGTCAGCCGGTGCATGTCGGTGCGGGCGAGCTCGGCGAGCACGTAGGCGTCGAAGCCGTGCGACTTGCCACCGCCCCTGCGGTAGCGGTCTCTCGCCGCAGCGAGCTGGGTGGGGTGGACGGGCACGACGGTCAGCCCGGCCTCGAGCAGCCGGTCGAGCACCAACCCGTTCGGCCGCTCGAGCGCGACCCGCGTCACGCCGAGGTGGAGGAGCCGTCGACGGAGGAAGCGCACGCCCTCCTCGTCGTTCTCGATTCGTCGCTGCTCGAGTTGGCCTCCGTCCCCGTCGACTACGAGCAGCCGGTGCTCCTCGCTGGCCAGGTCGATCCCCGCGCTACGCTCGTCCCTCGGACCTCCTTCACTCGGGCTGCTGGAAGCGGGCCGACCGGCGAGATACCGTGGCGGATGCTCAGAGGCGGGCCCTCGGTGGGGCGACGCCCCGTCGCCGCTCCGGGTGCCTCACACCGCCGGGAGGCGCGGGTCTCACGCGGGCCGTCGACGCGGCGAGCGACACTGGCGCCCTCCCGGCGGTGGTCAGCCACGGCGCGACGCGACGAACCGCGCCGGTCGACGCCCTGCGCTGACTGCACGCGGGCGGACTTTCAGGTTTCAAGGAACGAGCAAAACCACAGGCAAGGTTGGCCTATGAGACGTGCTCGCTTCCAGCTCGCGGGGGTCATGTCTCCCTCGCGGGCCCGCGTCTCCTCGAGGGCGTGG
>JBOHBD010000128.1:0-1710 GCA_050698195.1 Gaiellaceae bacterium | reverse complement strand
GGTCGAGGTAGTTCTCGGTTTCCAGAGCAGGACGAGTCTACGTCGGCGATGTGAAGCCTTCCTAGACTTCCGTCCGATGCCGCTCTACCTCACGGAGTCCGACGTCGCGTCGCTGCTCGAGCCGGCCGATGCCCTCGAGGCGATCGAGGAGTGCTTCCGGCGGATGGCGCGGGGCGAGGTCGAGATCGCGCCGCGCCGCCGGCTGCGGCTCCCAGAGGGCACGCTCGCGGACATGGCGGCAGCTGATGTCGGCCTCGGCTTCGCGGGCGGGAAGCTGTACGCGGCGTCCGCAGGAGGAGCGGCGTTCGTCGTCTGCATCTTCGACCCCGAGCGGCCCGAGCTCGCCGCGGTCCTCGAAGCGGACCACCTCGGCCGGCTTCGCACCGGCGCGGCGAGCGGCGTCGCCGCGAGGCACCTCGCGCGGAGCGGCGCTCGAACTCTCGGCGTGATCGGCTGCGGACACCAGGCCGAGACACAGGTGGCCTGCATTCGCGCGGCGATTCCGTCGCTCGAGCGTGTCGTCGTCTACTGCCGGACACCCGAGCGCCTCGCGTCGTTCTGCGAGCGCCTGGATGCCGAGCCAGGGGAGAGCCACCGAGACGCCGGAAGCCAGGACATCGTCGTCACCATCACCGGCTCGCGCGACCCCGTGCTCCGTGGGGAGTGGCTCGCGAACGGAGCGCTCGTGGTCGCCGCGGGCGCGAACGTGGCGAGCCGGCGCGAGCTCGACAACGCTGTCCTCGAGCGGGCGACGTTCGTGTGCTGCGACTCGCTCGAGACGGCACAGCTCGAGTCCGGTGACCTGATCGAGCCGGTCGAGGCCGGGGTGCTCGACTGGCTCGAGGTGCACGAGCTGCACGAGGTCGTCTCCGGCGAGGTCCGGGGTCGTCAGTCGGACGGCGACGTGGTCGTCTTCAAGTCGAACGGGATCGCGGCGTGGGACGTCGCGCTCGCCGCGGAGGCGCTCCAGCGGGCGCGGAAGGTCGGGGTGGGGACGGCTGTCTAACCGGCGGCGCCGGGCTCGATCGACGTCTTCGCGGCCTCGATCGTCTCCCCGGAGATCGCGCCGACGATCTCGGGCCGGTCGAGGAGGCGCTTCTGCTGGTCGGGCGTGAGCCGGTTTTGCACGTACCGGTCCTGGAGAATCTCGTCGAGAGAGCGGCCGCGCTCGTGCTCGCGGATCACGTATCTCGCGACGTGCTCCTCGGCGGAGCTCCGCTGGAAGAGGAACGAGAAGAGATTCTTGAAGACCGACACGAGACGCGATTGTATCCCGGTGCATGAGGCGTAGCTCCCGCGAGGGCCGATATGCCGAGCGCGTCCTCGTCGGCGTGGACGACGTCGGCGAGGAGGAGAGGATCGTGCTCTGGCTCGAGCGGCGCCCCGGTGCTGTGTGGGCGGTCGGCCGAGCGGTGAATCCGCACCTCCGCGAGTCCGACGAGACGCGGCCGGAGGACGTGATCTTCGAGGGCTTCGAGCTCGAGGACGCTCTCCAGCGGGCGAACGAGGCGCTGGAGGACGACGTCAGCGTGCTCGAGGGGGACGGCCGGCCTGCCGACGCTCGCCCCTTCACGCGCAAGGAGGTCCTTCCCCTCCTCGAGCGCTGGTTCTTCAACCGCTGACGCGGTCAGGGTCGCGGTTCTCGCATCGGCTCGGCGAGACACGGTGCTAGCCTGCCGCGCCTCGTGCGGATCCGCCTCGGCCACAGCC
>JBOHBD010000127.1:0-4943 GCA_050698195.1 Gaiellaceae bacterium | reverse complement strand
GGACGGCTCTGGTCGACGCCCGTTTCGATCGTCCGAGAGGGCGACGCGCGCTGGCTCGTCGCGCCGTACGGCCACCGGAACTGGGTCAAGAACGCACGCGTCTCCGGCTCGGTCGAGCTCCGGCGCGGGCGTCGGCGGGAACGCCTCGCGGTCGAGGAGCTGCCGCCGGCCGAGGCGGTGCCCGTCCTGCGCCGCTACTACGAGCTCGGACGCGTGACGAGGCCGTTCTTCGACGTCGACCTCGACTCGTCCGACGAGGACTGGCTGGCAGCGGCCCCGCGCCACCCCGTCTTTCGAATTCGCCCGGATGGGGTAGAAGCCGGGAGGACATAGGATCGTCGCCGGTAATCACGATGCCGAATCCCGAGAGAATCCTCCTCGTTGCCGCCACCGACCTCGAGCTCTGTGGCCAGCCTGGGCTCGTCTGCGGCGTCGGGCCCGTCGAGGCTGCGGCGACGCTTGCACGGCTGCTGGCGATGGACGCCCCGCGCGCGGTGCTCCACGTGGGCCTTGCGGGGGGAAGGGGGCTCACCCCCGGCACGCTCGTCGTCGGTACGGAGGCGATCTACGCGGATCTCAAGGCCGAGGTCCCGATCGTCCAGCAGGCGCATCCCGATCCCGCGCTCGTCGCTGCCGCCCAAGCGGCCGTCCCCGAGGCGATCGCGCTACCGATCGCGACGAGCGCTGCCGTCGCCGGATCGATCGGAGACGCGAGGCACGACGCGCGCGTCGAAGGCATGGAGGGGTTCGCGGTACTCCGTGCGTGCGAGCTCGGAAGCGTTTCTGCGGTCGAGGTGCGCGCGATCTCGAACGACGTCGACGAAGGGGATCGCGCGCTCTGGATGATGAAGCGCGCGCTGGGCTCGCTCGAGGGCGCAATTCCGCGGTTGCTCGAAGCGCTGAACGACTAATTGGCGCAAGCTCGGAATCCGCTCGCGCGGATCCCGATCGCGCGAAGATCCCTGAAGGCGTCCGCTTCGCGGCCGCGATGCCGCGGCCCTCTCCTACTCCTGCGCTGAGACGGGCGCGCTCTCGTTTGGCGCAAGCTCGGAATCCGCTCGCGCGGATCCCAACCATCTAGCGTTCCGTCGATGGCGCGAGGCGGTCAGCCGAAGGCGGGTGGGCTCCCTTCGCCCCTGCCGCCCGAGCAACGGACGATCGGCCAGCTGGTGGCCGAGTCGATCCGGCTCTACGGCACGGTGTTCGCGCGTGCGCTTCCGCTCGGGCTCGTCGTGGCGGCGATCAACCAGATCGCGCACGGGCTCGGAAGGGTCGAGACGACGGTGGTGCTCCTCTTCGCAGGGCCGCTGTTCACGGCCGCGTACGCGTACGCGGCCCGGCTCGTCGCGGAACGGACGGCGCCGGTTCGCTCCTGGCTCGTCGCGCTCGGTGCGGGGACGCTCGTGTGGATTCCCGCGGCCCTTCTCTTCCCCTGGTTCGCCCTCGCAGCCGTCCTCTGGCTGGCGTTCGTCGGGCTCTGCGTCCCGGCGGCCATCGTCGAAGGCGCGTCCCTCACGGGCTCGCTGCGCCGGGGGCTCGAGCTCGGGCGCGCCGACTACCTCCACGCCGCGGGCTCGCTGGCCACGATCGTCATCCTCTTCGTCCTGACGCGGCTGGGGCTCGCGCTGCTGCTCGAGTCGCAGGCGGAAAACACCGTGCGCACCGCGATCTTCCTCGCTGACGCGGTCCTCGCGCCCCTCCTCTTCCTCGGCGGCGCCCTGCTCTACGTCGACCAGGAGGCTCGGTTACGCTCGCACGGCGAGCGATGAAAGGAGCGAGATGCCGACCTACCTGATGCTGACGACGCTGACCGAGAAAGGCGTGCAGACGCTGCACGCGAATCCGGCCCGGCTGCGCGAGGTCAACCGGGACGTCGAGGAGATGGGCGCGAAGGTGCTCCACCAGTGGGCCTCGCTCGGGGCGTACGACTTCGTCAACATCGTCGAGGCGCCCGACGACGTGACCATCGCCAAGGTGTCCGTCGCGCTCGGGGCGCGGGGGAGCTCGAAGCTCGAGTCGCTCCCGCTCATCTCGATCGACGACTTCCTCGGAACGCTCGCGTAGCTACAGCGCGAGGAACCCCGTCTCGCGGGGCTCGACGTAGAGCGGGCTCACGGGAAGCCCGGGCTTCGGATCCAGGTTGAAGCCGCGTGGCGCAACGTCGTTCGGCGTCTCCGGATGGAAGAGAGCGGCGAGGAGCTGGATCTGGCCTCGGCCCGGCCCGAGCTCCCACTGCCCGCCGCCGTACGCGCCGATCCCGTTCGCCTCGCAGTAGTCGTACGCGGCGAAGAGCCGCTCGACCGAGCCGAAACGCGACGGCTTCACGTTCACGGTCCGGGGCGCCCACGGGAGCGCGTCGATGTCCTTCACCGCGTGGATGATCGCGTCCCACGTGACCCGATCTCGATGCGGTGCGAGAACGGGCTCGGTCTCGTCGGTGAGCGCGGGATCCTCGAGCCATGCGTCGGGTAGCCCCTCGGCCACGCGCCTGTACAGGTCCGGATCGGGCGGCGTGTCGACGACGGTGCCGCGGTACTGGCCCTTGAAGTCGACCGAGTCGACGGCTCCCGTCGCGGCGAGCTCCGCGACGAGCTCGTCGCTCCATTGGGAGTTCGCGTCGAGCTTGAAGCGAAGGCCGGGATAGAGGTCGAGCCAGGAGCGGAAGCGCTCCGTCGTCGGTGGCTCGCCGAGGCCCATCGAGACGACGAAGGCGATCGGCTTCGCCTTTCGGCCGACCGCGTCGCCGAGGGACAGATCCGCCTGCCGGAGCGCGAGATCGAGAGCGGCGCTCTCGAAGGCCCAGCGCCGGTAGTCGTGGTACGCGTGCTGTGCCGGCTCGTCCTCGAAGAGGGGCAGCGTCCCGAGGTACCTCGAGAAGCGGTGCAGCGTCCACGGGCCCTCGAGCGCGAATGCGCGGTCGCGCGCCTGCAGTCGGTCGTGCTCCTCCGCGTCGTAGGTCACGTCCTCTCCGATCCCCTCCTCGCCCGCGCCCTGCAGCCGGACGAGCGTCGTCTTGCGGAGGAAGTCGGCGCGTGCTTGCAGCTCGACACCCTCGAGGGCGTACCCGTCGATCTGGAGCGGCAGGTCTCTGACGGCGTCGTAGAGCGTCACAGCGCGGCGAACGCTACCGCCGTCTCCGCGGCGAGCCGCGCGTTGGCGACGATCAGGGCGCGGTTCACCTCTCGCGTCCGGCCGGCGCTTCGGTCGTGGAGAAAGCCGAGCACGAAGGGCGTGACGGCCTGCCCCGACACGTTCGCAGCGGCCGCCGCGGCCACCGCCTCCTCGATCAAGTCCTCGACGTCGACGCTCGACCGCGGCGGGTTCGCGAGCAGGAGACCGGCGCCGCCGAGCTTCCAGTGCGCCGCTGCGACGCGCGCCGCATCCTCCGGCGCGTCCAACCGCTGAGGAACCGCTGGTCCTCCCGTCGCCGCGTAGAAGAGCGGCAACGTGTCGGTGCGAAAGCCGAGCACCGGGACTCCGAGCGTCTCCAGGAGCTCCATCGTCGCCGGGACGTCGAGGAGCGACTTGATCCCCGACGAGACCACGACGGCCTGCGTCCGGGCCAGCGCGGGGATGTCGGCGGACACGTCCGGAGGAGACGGGAATCCGCGATGGACGCCGCCGAGCCCGCCGGTGCCGAGGAAGCGGATCCCGACCGCGGCCGCCGCGACGAGCGCCCCGCCGACCGTGGTCGCCCCGGTCGCGCCCCGCACCGCGCAGGCGGCGAGATCGCGAGGGCCTGCCTTTCGCGCCTCTGGCGTGAAGCGGGCGAGCTCTTCCGAATCGAGCCCGATCTTGACGCGCCCGTCGAGAACGCCGATCGTCGCCGGTACGGCCCCGCCGGAGCGAACGGCGACATCGCTCTCGAGCCCGACCTCGACCCCCTCCGGCGCCGGAAACCCGTGCGCCACGAGGGTCGTCTCGAGGGCAACGACCGGGCGCCTGTCGTCCAGCGCCGCTCGGACCTCCTCGGAGACGACGAGAGGGGTCATGCCGGACGCTGCATCTCGACGAAGGAAAACGTGCCGCCGTTCGTCTCGTGCAGGAACGAGCGCGTACGGACGAATCCGGCCCGCTCGTAGACCGTGATGGCTCGTACGTTGAAGTCGGCGACGCTGAGACTCAAGCGGCGGGGGGCGAACCGCTCCCGCGCAAAATCGACGCCGGCCTCCACGAACGAGGACCCGAGCCCACGCCCGGTGAGGTCCGGCCGGAGCCCCAGCCCGATGATCACGACGTCGCCCTCCCGCTCGAACACGAACGACCCGACGAGCTCGCCCCTGGCGTCTCGCGCGGAGAAGTACCGATCGCCGCGCCCGCCGGCCGTGAGCAGCTCGACGCGATCCGCCTCGTCGGCATGTGCGTCGTAGAAGTCGTACGGCGGCTCGTAGCTCCAGCCGGCGATCGTCTCGGCCTCGTCCTGCGTCATCGGAGCGATGCTCAGCTGGCCGCTTTCGGAGGTCACGGCAGCGACCCTAGCCGTGCGACGCAGCGGGCAGCGGCCTCGAGGGCGAGGTCCGGCCCGCCGACGATCCATCCCGCCGCGAGGGCATCGCCGGCGCCCGTCGAGTCGACGACCTGCGCGACAGGGAGCGCGGCGCGCTCGTCGCCGGCGAACGAGGCACCCCTCGGGCCTCGCTTGAGGATCCAGGTCGCCCCGGGAAACGGCCCTCCGACGACCCGCTCCTCGTCCTCGTTGGCGAAGACGACGTCCGGGGCGAGACCGAGGACGACCTCCCGGAACTCGTCGGCGCCCGCGTCGCGAATCGCACTCCAGGTCCCGAGATCGACGCTGACGGCGACATGTCCTTCGCGGGCAGTCTCCACCGCGCAAAACGCAGCGGAGCGGGCCGGCTCACGAAGCAGCGCGTAGCCGGAGACGAAGAGGTGGTCGCAGTCCCTCACCCATGCAGGCTCGAGGTCCTCCCTCCGCAGATCCGTAG
>JBOHBD010000126.1:0-7302 GCA_050698195.1 Gaiellaceae bacterium | reverse complement strand
GTCGTGTACGTCGCACCACCTGGGTCGAGCGCCGACTCCGCGGGCGCCGTGATCACGATGGCGGCCGACGTCGCTGCGATGGCACCCCAGACGAACATCGGCTCGTCGACACCCATCTCTCTCGGCGGCGAGGACATCTCCGAGGACCTGCGCCGCAAGGTCGTCAACGACGCCGCGGCCTACACGGGCGAGCTCGCGCGCGAGCACGATCGCAACGTCCCGGCGGCACGGCGCATGGTGACCGTCGCTGCGAACTACGGCGCCCGCGAGGCAGAGCAGATCGGCCTCGTCGAGGTCGTCGCTCCGACGCTGCCCGCCCTCTTGAACGCGATCGACGGGATGAAGACCGTCCCCAAGGGCTTCGTGCTCGAGACCGCAGGGGCGCAGGTCGAGGACGTCGAGATGAGCTTCTGGCAGCGCGCGCGCGATCTCCTCGTCGACCCGAACCTGATCGCCTTGATGCTCTCGATCGGGCTGATCGGGATCGTGGTCGAGCTCTGGAACCCCGGACTCGTCTTTCCCGGGACCGTGGGCGCGATCTCGCTCATCCTCGGCCTATACGGGCTGCAGGTTCTTCCGGTCTCTCTCGCCGGGCTCCTCCTCGTCGTGCTCGCGGCTGCATTCTTCGTCGCGGAGGCGTTCGTGCCCACGCACGGCGCGTTGGCGATTGCGGGAGGGATCATGTTCGTCCTCGGAGCGCTCATGCTCTTCGATCCGGCCGGAGAGGCGTACCAGGTATCGCTGCCGGTCGCGATCGGGATCGCGGGTACGCTCACGTTGCTGATCGGCATCGCGCTGAGCCGGGTAGTGCGCGTCGCACGCCAGCCTGCCGCGGTCGGCGTTCACGGCCTGGTCGGTGGGGAGGGCATCGTGCGGCGCGACGGGTTCGTCCTCGTCAACGGGGAGCTCTGGCGAGCGCACTCGGGCGACGACACGCCGCTCGTTCCCGGCGAGCACGTTCGCGTCGAAGGCGTCGAGGACGACCTCCGGCTCGTCGTAGGATCCGTCGCGTCATCCACGGTGGAGAGGAGCTGATCGATGTCCGCAGGGCTGATCGTTTTCGTCGCGGCGCTCGTCGTCGTCCTGCTGTTCCTGTTCGCGGCGGTCAAGGTCGCCCGCGAGTACGAGCGTGGCGTGATCTTCCGTCTCGGGCGCCTCCTGCCCGAGCCCAAAGGGCCGGGGCTCTTCATCCTGATCCCGATCATCGACCGCATGGTCCGGGTCGATCTCCGCACGGTGACGCTCAACGTCCCGCCTCAGGAGGTCATCACGAAGGACAACGTCCCGGTGCGGGTGAACGCGGTCGCGTACTTCCGCATCGTCGATGCCAACGCCTCGATCGTCCAGATCGAGAACTTCATGGTGGCGACGTCCCAGATCTCCCAGACGACGCTGCGCTCGGTGCTCGGCCAGCACGTCCTCGACGAGCTCCTCTCCGAGCGCGACAAGATCAACTCGATCCTCCAGGGGATCATCGACGAGGCGACCTCGCCCTGGGGCATCAAGGTGTCCGTCGTCGAGGTGAAGGACGTCGAGATCCCGAGCGGGATGCAGCGGGCGATGGCGCGGCAGGCCGAGGCCGAGCGCGAGCGGCGGGCGAAGGTCATCTCCGCCGAGGGCGAGTACCAGGCTTCGGAACGGCTCAAGGACGCCGCCGCGATCATGGCGCAAGAGCCGATCACCGTTCAGCTCCGGTACCTGCAGACGCTGCTCGAGATCGGCTCGGCGAACAACTCGACGATCGTCTTCCCGATCCCGATCGACCTCCTGACCGCGCTCTCGAACATCGCGGATGCCGGGCGCGCTTGACGCCGAGTCTTGCCGGCGTCTGTCCGGGTGAGGGCTCGCTCTACATAGGCTCACCGCCCGATCCGTTGCGTCGAGCCCAGAGGTCCTCGCGGAAGGCGACCGCGACAGCTTGCGCTCGCGTACGGGCACCGAGCCGCTCGAGCAGTCGCCGGACGTGCGTCCGGACCGTCTCCTCCGTGATCCAGAGCGCCGTTGCGATCTCCTTCGTCGAGCAGCCGTCGGCGATCAGCTCGAGCACCTCGAGCTCCCTCTTCGTGACCTTCGCAGTCGAGTGGACGGTGTCGCGGGCATCTGGCATCGCGTCTTCCGGTGGGATGACGTGCCGGCCGAGCCACGGCCCGGCCGGCACGCGCTCCTCTGCTACCGGAGAATCACCTCCTTGCACGACTGGACGAGGCTCTGCCACTGGTATGCCCGCTGCGACTGATCGACCGAGTTGGTCTGACGGACGTACGCGGAGGCCTCGTTGCCGCTCCCCTGCGCGTTCCAGGTCGAGGCGTTGCCGCCGTCGCGATCCCACGAGTCTTGGCACTTGGAGCCACAGGGCTCGCGCGTGCCGCCGAACGCGATCGCCGGCGAGACGTTGCGGTTGTAGCTGCCCTGCTTCTGGATGACGCCGGCGTCGTTTCGCTGCTCGCCGACATGCTGGTCGCCGAAGGACGTGCTCTGCTCTCCGGTCTGGCTCCGACCGGCGCAGCACTCCTCCCTCTCGTCCATCTTGCCCCACTCGCGCTCGGGCTCGCAGGGATCCGACCGCTTGCAATCGTACGACCTCTTGCAGCAGTCGCCACCGCCCTCTTGCTCGAGGTCCTGGGACTGCTTCGCCGACTGCGATTGCGTCGCCGCGTTCGACTGCCTGATCGACGCGTCGGCCGTGTTGTGGTTGCCCTGGTGGTTGCGCGTGGACGCGTCCCCACCGAGGGCGATCGCGGGTGAGACGTTGTGGTTCCCGTTGCCTTGGGACTGGGTCACGTCCGCGTCGTTCTTCTGCTTCTCGACCGTCTGGTCGCCGAAGTCGGCGTCCTGCTTACCGGTCTGGCTCTGACCGGAGCAGCATTCGTCCTTCTTCTCGCGCTTGCAGTCGTACGACGCCTTGCAGTCGTAGGTCGGCCTGCAGCAGTCGCCACCCTCCTGGTCGAGGTCTTGCCACTGCGTCGCCGTCTGGGACTCGTTTGCCTCGTTCGACTGCGTCACGGACGCGTCGGCGGTGTTGCCGTTGCCTTGAGCGTTCTTCGTCTCGGCGTCGCCGAAGATCGCGATCGCCGGTGAGACGTTGACGTTGCCGTTGCCCTGCTCCTGGATGACGTCGGCCTCGTTGCGCTGCTCGCCGACCGTCTGGTCGCCGAACTCCGTCGACTGCGTCGCCTCCTGCGTGTCACCCACGACCGGCAGGTCGATGGTTGCCGTGGCGGGACCCGCGCCGACGAGCGCTACGAGCAGGCCGGCGGCCACGGTACAGAGATACCGTTTCATGGTCTCGGTTCCTTTCGTTCGAGCGTTACGTGGACAGCGCCGGGTGAGCCAGCTCCCGGCGCGACGGAGAGCTGTCCGCCGCTAGCCCGGGCGCTCGACCGAAAGGTGCAGGATCGGCTGCGGCCAGGGAGCCAGTGCGGGCCGGAGCCTTCGGCCCAGCCCCGGTGCAGCCAGAAGGAACGCCGCGGCGAGTGCCGCGAGCAAGAGTACGAGTGCGCCTGAGCCGGCCGCTGCGGCAGCCGCGGCAAGTGCCGTCAGAGGCCCGGTCGGGGCACGAGGCGCAGGGAGACGCTGAGGAGATGCGGTCACTGTGGTGCCGCCGGCGGGGGGGCCGGCGCTCGAGTCACTCGAAGGGACGATCGGAAATGCGGGGGGATGCCGTCCAAACGCCGGGTGCGCCGCAGCGTTGTGCCGCGGGTCGACGCGCAACGGGACGGCCGACGTCATATCGGCCGGCGGAGACGCGGCGAGATCAGCCGTCGCCGTCGCAAAGCCGCTCGGGGCCTCGCCGGAGACGGCGGCCGTGGCCGGCGTGACGGGTTGCGTTCTCTCCGTCAGGGAAGCGGCGTCCTCGGTGGCCGTCTTCAGGGCCGGACCCGCCGCGCTCAGGATTGGCGCCGTGAGCGGAGATGTGGTCTCGGCGACCGGAGTCACGGCCGGAGCGAGGGCGCCGAGGATCGGCTCCGTGACCGGGGACACGGTCTCGGCGATCGGAGTCATGAGCGGAGCGGCTGCGTCGAGGACGGGCTGGACGGCGCTCGCGAGAGGTTGCGTCGCCTCGAGAGCGGGGGTCACCGCCTCGACGGCAGGCGCGGCGGTCTCGGCGATGGGAGCTACCGTCCCGGCAACCGGCGCGACGACCCGGGCCGCCTCGTGGAGGGCGGGCGCGACGATCGGCTCGACGGTCTCTGTGACGGACGCGACGGTGGCGGTGCGGTCCGTCACCGCCGTCGTCGCATCCTGCAGAGGCTCCCGCGCCGTCTCGTCCACGGTCTCGTCACGCGGAGTCGGCTGCACGGCGTCCGTAACGGGAGCGGCAGCCTCAACGAGGGTCTCCACGGTAGGGGAGACAAGGTCGTTCGCCGTGCCCGTGACCGGTTCCGCCGCCTGAGTCACAGGCTCGGTGGGCACGGCCTCGTCGACGGCTCCGACGAGCCCCCCTTCCGCCAGCGCAGGCCCCGGAGCGAAGACGGAGGCAACGACCGCTGCGGCGGTTGCAACGAGCAAACGGGGCAGCAAGGCGGGGTGTTGGGCAGGTCGCCGCATCGGCCTCTCCCACTACCTACTCCCCCCAAGGGGGGCTGCGCAAACGAGGTATGCGGAAATCCCCCGTACGGGGGACGCGAGCGCGCTACTCGGCAGGCCCTTCGGTGTCGGGAGTCACGGCCGCGCTGTCGGCGACCACGTCCTCGGTGAACTCGACCTCGCCCTCTTCCGAGCCGACGACCGCGGCGAGGGTGGCGACCTTCTCGCGTTCCCGGAGCCGCATGACGATCACGCCCTGCGTCGCGCGCCCGGCGCGGCGGATGCCCTCGACCGGAATCCGAATGACGGTGCCGGCGTCGGAGATCAGCATCACCTGGTAGCCGTCACGGACGATGCGCGCGCCGGCGAGGCGGCCCTTCCGGTCGACGAGCTGCACGGTCTTGACGCCCATCGTCCCACGGCCCTTCACCGGATAGTCGCTGACCCGAGTCCGCTTCCCGTACCCGTTCTCGGTCACGACGAGGAGGTCGGCGTCTTCGTCGGCGATGTCGACCTCGATGACCTCGTCTCCCGTGCGGAGCTTCATCCCGGCGACTCCCGACGTGTCACGCCCCATCGCACGCACCTGCTTCCCATGGAACCGAACCGCCTGTCCGAGACGCGAGACCATGAGAACGTCGTCGCTCTCGCTCGCGAGCCGGACGCCGATCAGCTCGTCGTCCTCGCGAAGCTTGATCGCGATGATCCCGTCGGCTTTCAGCGGCGTGTTGTAGGCGGCAAACTCGGTTCGCTTGACGATCCCCTTCCTCGTTGCGAACACGAGGTACTTCGCCTCTTCGAAGTTCCGGGTCGCGATCACGGCTCGCACGTACTCGTCCTGGCGGAACGGGAGGAGATTCACGATCGCGCGGCCTTTGGACTGCCGTGAGCCGAGCGGGAGCTCGTGGACCTTCAGCCGGTAGACCTTGCCCACGGTCGTGAAGAAGAGGATGTAGTCGTGCGTGGAGGCGACGAAGAGATGCTCGATGTAATCCTCGTCCTTCAGGTCCATCCCCATCACGCCGATGCCGCCGCGGCGCTGCTCGCGGTACGTGGTGACGGGTAGCCGCTTGATGTAGCCGGAGTTGGTGATCGCGATCACCATGTCCTCCTCGGCGATCATGTCCTCGAGCTCGAGATCCGTCTCGCCCGCGACGATCTCCGTGCGGCGCTCGTCGGACTTCCCGTAGATCTGCTTGATCTCCAGCAGCTCGTCGCGGACGACGCCGTCGATGCGTGCAGGATCGCCGAGGAGGGCTCGCAGCTCGGCGATCCGCTCCTGTAGGTCGGCGAACTCGTCCTCGACGCGTTTCCGCTCGAGCCCCGTCAGTGCGCGCAGGCGGAGATCGAGGATCGCCTGCGCCTGGATCTCGGAGAGACCGAAGCGCTCCTGGAGCGCGGCGCGAGCGGCATCGCTGTCGTCCGCGCCCCGGATCAGCGCGATGACCTCGTCGAGGTTGTCGAGCGCGATCAGGTAGCCCTCGAGGACGTGCGCCCGGTCGAGCGCCTTCCGCAGCTCGTACTTCGAGCGGCGGATGACGACTTCGCGCTGGTAGTCCAGGTAATGCGAGACGAGCTCGAGGAGCGACAACGTGCGGGGCACGCCGTCGACGAGGGCGACGGCGTTGTAGCCGAACGTCGCCTGGAGCTGCGTGTGCTTGAAGAGCTTGTTCAGGACGACCTGAGGTATCGCCTCGCGCTTGAGATCGATCTGGATCCGCATGCCCGACCGATCCGAGTGGTCCTTCACGTCCGAGATCTCGCTCAGCACCTTCTCGCTGACGAGATCCGCGATCTTCTTGATGACGCCGGAGTCACCGCCCTTCTTCACTCCGTACGGCAGCTCGGAGACGATGATCGCGTTCTTGCCGCCTCTGAGCTCTTCGACGTGGGCCCGCGCGCGCATGACGATCCGCCCGCGGCCCGTGCGGTAGGCGTCCCGGATCCCGCTGCGACCGACCACGATCGCCCCGGTCGGAAAGTCCGGGCCCTTGACGTGCTTCATCAGGTCGTCGACGTTCGCCTCCGGCTTGTCGATCAGCTGGACGATCGCGTCGGCGACCTCACCGAGCCGATGCGGAGGGATGTTCGTCGCCATCCCGACTGCGATGCCCGCCGATCCGTTGACGAGCAGGTTCGGAAAGCGAGAAGGAAGCACGGACGGCTCGCGGCGCGACTCGTCGTAGTTCGGGACGAAGTCGACCGTGTCCATGTCGATGTCCCGGAGCATCTCGGTCGCGAGACGTGAGAGCCGGCACTCCGTGTAGCGCATCGCGGCTGCCGGGTAGTCGTCGATGTTCCCGAAGTTCCCCTGGCCGTCGACGAGCGTGTAGCGGAGCGAGAACGGCTGCGCCATCCGCACGAGCGTGTCGTAGATCGACTGGTCGCCATGCGGGTGGTAGTAGCCCATCACGTCACCGACGACGCGCGCGGACTTGAGCCGCGGGCGATTCGGCTGCAGGCCGGCTTCGTGCATCGCGTAGAGCACACGACGGTGAACCGGCTTGAGCCCGTCCCGCGCGTCGGGCAACGCCCGCGAGACGATCACGCTCATCGCGTAGTCGAGGAAGCTCGAGCGCATCTCCAGCTCGAGCTCGCGCGACTCGACTCGGCCGCCGCCGAGCGGCTCTACGACGTCAGACATAGCAGGACGTCCTTTGCACGCTGATCCGTGCGCCGGCCTCGCGAGGGAACCATGGGTTCACGCGCGTTACTAGACATCGAGGAATCGGACATCCCGGGCGTTCTGCTCGATGAAGGCGCGGCGCGGCTCGA
>JBOHBD010000125.1:0-12736 GCA_050698195.1 Gaiellaceae bacterium | reverse complement strand
AGTGCATCCTCTTTCTCGGCGGCTCGGGCGATCCGAGCCGCCGCGCACGGGCGGAAGCAAAGGCAATCTTCCGAGGCCGCTCACGTCTGTCGCTGCTCGGTGGATCGACAATGCGGTCGGCCGCGGTGCTCCGCTTCGGGCAGCCGTTCGCCGCCGTCGTCGGCCGGCTGGGCTCGGTCGAGCCGGACGTCGCGGACGCGTTCCTCGCGGAGACGGCAGCCGCGCTGAGCCCGGTGATCGAGCGCGAGCAGCTCCTCGAGCACTCCACGCTCCGCGAACGGACCCTGGTCGGGTCGGCCGAGCGGCGCTTGATGCGCCTCGGCTTCGACCTCCACGACGGGCCGATTCAGGACGTTCTGGCGCTCACGGCCGACGTCCGCCTGCTTCAGCAGCAGGTGTATCCCTTCGTCCTGCAGGAGTACCGCGAGCAAGCCTTCGGACGCTTCGACGACCTCACCTCACGTCTCGTCGAGCTCGACCGAGAGCTTCGCGAGCTCGCCCACTCGCTCGAGACGAAGAGCGTGATCAGCCGCCCGCTCGGCGAGATCCTCCACCGCGAGGTCGAGACCTTCACCGAGCGATCCGGCATCGGCGCCTCGCTCGAGATCCGCGGAGATCCCGACTCGCTCTCCTCCGGTCAGCGGATCACCGTCTTCCGTGCGATCCAGGAGGCGATGGCGAACGTACGCGAGCACTCCGGAGCAACCTCGGTCGTGGTCCGTGTCCGCGCCCGGAGAAGCGCGATCGAGGTGCAGATCTCGGACGACGGAATGGGGTTCGAGGTCGAGCGCGCTCTCGCCAAGGCTGCGCAGCGGGGCCGCCTGGGTCTGGTCGGGATCGCGGAGCGCGTCCGCATGGTCGGCGGCACCTTCGAGCTCGAGAGCTCGCCGGGCGGCCCGACGACGCTCAAGCTCACGCTCCCGCGCTGGGAGCCGTTGTAGCGTGGGGGGAAACGACGTTTCCCCCCACGTGCCCCCCTTCCTCCTCGCGTGGCACGGCTGAGGCCGGAGATGGCCTCCCGGCCGGCATAGCCGGCCTCCGGCCGCGCACGGTCGCGCACGGCACTGGCGCTAGTCGATTTGCCGCGTGGAGACTCGTGGGCAAACGACGCTCCCATGGACCCCCCTGCCTCTTCGCAGCGCACGGCTGAGGTCGGGGATGGCCTCCCGGCCGGCGAAGTCGGCCTCCGACTGTCGACCGGACAGCGGCCGACCCGACGAAGCTACAAAGCTTCAGCCTGACCGGGCGTGATGTCTCGTTAGGCTGCGAGGGGACGGAAGTGCGTCTGCTCGGGGTCGATCTGGACCACGCATCCGCGGTCCCAGACGACGCGGATGTGGCCGTGATCGTCGATGTCGTCGACGACGCCGCGGTCGCCGGGGTGGAGACCTGAGCTTTCCTCCGTGACGCCGACGAGCTCGATCCTCGTCCCGATGGAGACGCCCGCCTTGATGCGAGCCGCAAGTAGACGTGCACCAGCTGGATCCATACGCGACTTATCGGTTTCGATGCTCGAAAGCTTGACCCTCTCCGGCGGTAAAGGAGACGCTCGTCGCGCGGCGAAAAATCGCAGTGCGCCGGCGGACTGCTCCGAATCGACGGCTTAGGATCGGTCCGCCGGTCAGACGATGATGCGGAGCAACGATTTCCACCCATGAGCCCCGGCAACAGGCTGCGCGACCAGCGGACGAGCGATACGCTGACAAGCCCGATGCGAAGGCTCCCGGCACGTGGCGCAACACTCGAAGAGCGAATCGAGACGCTCCTCGCAGACCAGCGCCGGAACCTCGTGGGTCAGGCGGCGCGCTTCGCGGAGTCGGCTCGTGATCTCGAGCGCCGCGAAGACCTGTTGAGAGACGCACGGGCCTCGCTCGAACGCCTGCTCCGTCTGGGCCGGAGCGACCTCGACACACGTGAGGCGGAGCTTGCGCGGTTGATCGGCGAGCTGACGTCCCGCGAGGAGCGCGTCCACAACGAGGAGGCGGAGCTTGCGCAGCGCCGTCGAGAGCTGGGAGCGGTCGAGTTGAAGCGGGCAGCGCTCGAACGCCGCGAGCGTACGCTCGCGGACCGGGAGGAGGCGGTCGCCGCCCGCGAGGCACTGCTCGACGTGCGCGATCCGGGCGTCGTATCGGACTCCGTGTCGGTCGCATTCGTGCCCGGCACTGCCTACCGCCTCGTCGACGTCCGGCCGACGGTCGTCCGCTCGGGAGCCGCGCTCACCATCGAGGACGAGACGTATGACGTCGCCCGAGTCGGCCCGTCCCCGCTCCCCGGCGACACGCGCCGCTGTGCCTACCTCGTACTGGGGCCGCGCCGCGGCTTGCCGTCCGGCGGAAGCTTGTAGACGGGACGCCGCCGGCGCGAGGGGCTCGTCGGTCCCACGATCGCGAGTCGCCGCTCGGCTTGCGTCACGAGGAACCGCGCGACTGCCACGTCGTCCTCCGTGAAACGGCGTGAGCGCATCTCGTAGAGCTCGACGAGACCCCACGGCTTCCCCCCGACGTGCAGAGGGAGCATCAGCAGGGCGTTCATGCCGAGCTCGCGCAGGACGAACGCCTCCGCGGGATCGACGTCTCCGTCGAGAAACGAGACCGCACGGGGCTGTCCCGTTCGCATCGTGTCGGCGGTCAGCGGGAAGTCGGAGATGCGGTACGCGGCTTCGTTCCCAAGCCACACCTCTCGAATCGCGTGCTCGGTCGCATCGACGAGGTAGTCGCCGACGACGCGCGATGCGGAGCACGCCGTCGCGCCGACACAGAACACGAGCGACTTGCACAGCCG
Organism: Gaiellaceae bacterium; assembly: GCA_050698195.1. Taxonomy (GTDB): domain Bacteria; phylum Actinomycetota; class Thermoleophilia; order Gaiellales; family Gaiellaceae; genus GMQP-bins7. The sequence continues at coordinate 9,955 of JBOHBD010000125.1, read as the reverse complement.
GCCGCAGACGCCGTCAACCGTCGCCTCGACCTCTATGGCCGCCGCCGCCGAGACGACGTCGGCGAGCACGGCCCCCTCGCTCCGATGACGGCGGCGCCCGTCGGCACTCAGAGACGAAGGGCTCTCGTGGATGGAGACGTCGGCGCCGATGACGTCGCGGAACGAGGAGATCCGGTTCTTCCCCGCGCTCTTCGCCGTGTAGAGCGCCTGGTCGGCCGCGCGAAGAAGTGCCGACGGGGTAGCGCCGTCGAAAGGGTAGGTCGAGATCCCGGCGCTGATCCGCAGCGGGAACCCGGCCTCGGTGAGACCGTCGGCGAGGACGCTCCGAATCTGCCCTCCGAGCGCCGCGGCGACGTCGGCTCCAGCGCCCGGGAGCATGACGACGAACTCGTCCCCTCCCAGCCGCGCCGCCTCCGCGCCCTCGGGGAGCGCGCCTGTAAGCACGCGCGCAACCTCGTGCAGGAGCGCGTCGCCGAACTCATGGCCCGCCCGGTCGTTGATCTCCTTGAAGTCGTCGCAGTCGATGACGAGAAAGCTCACCGGCAGCCGTCGGTCCTGCGCCAACGCGAGCTCTCGGTCGAGGCGCTCCTCCAGACCGCGCCGGTTCAGGACTCCGGTCAGCGAGTCCGTGAGAGCGCTCTGTCGCTCCCGTTGATAGGCGGCTGCCGCATCGAGCGACGCAGCGACGTGCGCGGCGAGCACGGCAGCGGTGTCGAGCTGGATCGGGTCGACGCGTTCGGTCGCGGGGTTGACGCCAACGAGCGCACCGATCTCTGCCCCGCTCGCCCGCAGAGGCAGCCAGACGAGCGAGGTCGTCCTCCGTGAGCGCCCTCGCATGCTGCCGTCGGCCAGCAGCTGGCAGATGACGTTCGGGTCGACGAGCGTTCGGGCAGCCTCCAGCTCCTCCCCGGACAGTGCCTCGCGGTCGGACCACTCCGAGCGCCACGAGGCAAGCTCGATGGGCGCACCGACGTCGTCCCACCCCACGACCTGGCTCGCCTCGATCGGGAGTACCTTGGACAGTGAGACAGCCGCGAGAGCCGCGATCTCGTCCGGGTCGCGCAGGCCACCGAGGTGGACGAAGAGCCGTGCCAGCGCGGCCAGGTCCAGCCGTCTGCTCGAACGGAGCGCCTCCGCCCGCGGGGCAAGAGCCGCCGCGAGCGGCCGGAGGAGGCTGGGCGCGTCGTCGGGCAGCGCCCGGTCGGACTCGATGTTGAGCGCGCCGACGACGATACGGCCCACGCGGAGGGGAAGGGCGAGCTCAGACCCGACCCCCGGCAGCGCCGGCACGTAGTCCGGGTCCGAGTGGACGTCGGCTGCGTGCTGGGCGCGGCCGAGACGTACCGCACGACCCATCACACCTCGCTCCACCTTGATGCCGTCGGGAACGACTGCATAGCCGCGCTGGGCGACGAGCCAGAGCCGTCCATGCTCGAGCACGAATACGGACGGGAAGATGCCAGCGACGGCGTCGTGCAGCGCTCCGACCGCGTCGTCGATCGCCTCCGCCGGCTCCGCGGTCTCCGCGGCCTGCGTGGCCGCTTGGCGCGCCGCAGCGGCGAGGATCGCCGCATCGAGCGGCGACGGAACGCGGGCAGGCGCCGACGCGTGTTCCATGAGCATGAGATCGGCCTCGGGGGAGGTGTGCTTGAGGGCGGAACGCCGGTGTGAACCGAATAGAAACCCAGGCAGGCGTCAGGCTGAGGCCTCATCCGCACGCGTCAAACGCCTGCGCCCCAGTACCAGTCGAGGATCACGTCGCCGGCGAAGAGCGCCACGACGCCGCCGAGCGCGAGGAACGGCCCGAGTGGGATCGCCCGCTTGCGGGCCGCACGACCATGCCGGACGAGGAGCAGCAGCGCCGGAATCGCGCCCGCGAGGAAGCCGACGAACAGGGCCACGACGACTCCGAGCCCGAGCCCCGTACCCATGACGAGGGCAAGCTTGACGTCGCCCATGCCCATCCCCCTCGGGTAGACGAGGACGAGCAGGCCGAGCGCCAGCCCGCCGCCGAGGCCGCCCAGGAGCCACGCGACGCTCGGCTCGTCGAGAGTTCGAAGAGCCAGCATGAGGACGGCACCCGGAAGGACGATCCGGTCGGGGATCAGCCGGTGCTCGAGATCGGTGCGCGTCACGACGACGAGGATCCAGCAGAAGAGCGCTCCGATGAGCGCTTCGAGCGTGAATCCGAAGACGAGTCCACTCGCTCCGGCGAGCACCGCGGTGCCCGCCGTGACGAGCGGAAGGCGGCGCGAGAACGGTACGCGCCCGAGGAGCCCGGCTCCGACGGGAGCGTTCGTTGCGAGGCGGTCGGCGAGCGGGCCGGCGGCCAGCCCGGCGAGGAGCCCGACGAGGCCGGCACCGAGTTCCACGAGCACTCGATTCCGCCGCCGCGCTCACGTTCCTGCTTCCGGGCAAGTGCGGGAGACTCGCATCCCCCATCCGGTCGATGAGGGTTTGGCAACGAGCGGGCTTCACCGAGGTTCGCCGTTCCCTGGATCGAGGGACGCCCATCACTCGAACCGGGGGCGATCCACCCGTTGGCGCCGACTACGGTCGGAGTACGGCGGCGAACCCCGAACGGGGCGTGGACGACAAGGACGAGGTGACGAACCGAGACAGGTGGCATCTGAGCGGAGCTTTCGCGTGGGCACTGTCCCTGGCTGCGCTCGTCTTCATCGCCGGCGCCGCTGCGGTCTCGCTGCGCTCGGAACCGAGTCGCGTGGTCGGCGCGCTGATGCTCGTCGGGCTCACCGCGGGCGCTTGCGGCATCGCACTCGACCGCCGCCTTCGGACGGCGCGCTCGCAGGCCGTCCGCGACCCGCTGACAGGACTGCCGAACCGCGTTCTCCTCGAGGATCGGATCGCGCAGGCGCTCCGGCTCTCCCAGCGTGACCACAGCCGGTTCACGCTCATCCTCGTCGACCTCGACGGCTTCAAGGACGTGAACGACGTTCGCGGCCACGGTGCCGGGGACGCCGTCCTCCGTTCTCTCGCCCGACGCTTCGAGGCGATCGTCCGAGCCAGTGACACCGTCGCCCGCGTCGGTGGCGACGAGTTCGTCATCCTCTCGCTGGGAACCGGAAACGACGAGCAGGCCGCGGCGCTCGTGGGACGGCTCCGGCATGCCCTCCGCCGCCCGTTCCGCGTCGAAGGATCGACCGTCGAGATCGACGGGAGCATCGGCTGGGCCGTGTTCCCGGACGACGGTGCAACCGCGGACGAGCTGCTCGCGCGTGCGGACGGACAGATGTACGCGACGAAGCGGGACACGTCCGACGACTCCCTCCTCCTGGGGCGAGGCATCGATGCCGGCGTGATTCGCGACGTCGAGGCGGCCCTCGAACGCAACGAGCTCGTCGTCGTGTACCAGCCGATCCTCGCGATGCAGTCCGGCGAGCCCCATTCGGCAGAGGCGCTCGTGCGACGTCTCCTTCCCGATCGCACCCTCCTACCGCCGGCCGACTTCGTGCCCCACGTCGAACGAACCCCACTCGTCCGCGAGCTCACCTTCCTCGTCGTCGCCGACGCGATCCGCTCGACACAGATCTGGGCGGAGGCGGGAAGCGATCTCGGCGTGTCGGTGAACGTGCCCTACAAGCTGCTCGACGATCCCGTGTTCGCCGAGGGCCTGGGGCAACTCCTGCGCCCGGCGAAGATCGCGCCCGGGCGCCTGACGCTTGAGGTCGTTCCGGCAGGGCCCGGGGCCGGGTCCGAGCTCGACGAGGAGGTTCTCGGCCGCCTCTCCGAGCTCGGGGTACGACTCTCTCTCGACGACGGCGGCCGGGCAGCGTCGTTCGCGGCACTCCGCGTCCTCCCGCTCGACGAGCTGAAGATCGACGCGGGGTTCGTCCACGGACTCGGGCGCAGCGAGACCGACGAGGCACTCGTACGAGGGCTGATCGAGATCGCGCGCTCACTCGGCCTCGAGGTCGTGGCCGAGGGCGTGGAGACACGCGAAGCGTGGAACGTGCTCGCGACGTGGGGATGCGACTACGCGCAGGGGTTCTACGTCGCCAGCCCCCGCTCTCCCGAGGAGCTTGTCGACTGGCTGCGCGGCCGCTGGCCGGCCGTCGCGTAGTCGAGCTACACGGCTGCCTGCACGGCGAAGGCCACGCCGACGACGACGAGCACTGCGCCGAGCGCCAGCCGGAGCGCGTCCTCCGGCACGAGCCCCGAGGCTCGCGCGCCGAGCGCGCCACCGGGGATCGCGCCGGCGAGCCCCGCGGCGAGGATCCCCCAGTCGACACCCTCGCCGCCCGCGGCATGAGCCGCGAAGCCCGCGACCCCGAGGAGGAATCCGACGACGAGATTCGTTCCCGCCGCGCGGCGTACGTCGAGCCCGACCGAGCGCACGAGTGCCGGTATCCGGAGCGTGCCCAGGATGACGCCGACCGCTCCGCCCAGCGCTCCGATGAGCAGCGCGAGCACACCGCCGCGTACCACGCGCAGGCGTTCGCGCCGACGCGGAGCAATGGGGCGCAGCGCCAGGTCGATGCCGCTCCAGACGAGCACGACTGCGATGAGCCCGTAGAGCAGCGCCTCCGACACGTCGGCGGCCAAGAGCGCGCCCGCAACCGCGCCCACGACCGACGGAGGCGCTGTCCACGCGACGACGCGCCAGTCGACCCGTCGCCTGCGCGTGTGCTCGAGGGCTCCGGCTCCCGCCGAGGCCGCAGAGATGGCGATGTTCGTCCCGGCCGCGGTGAGCGGGCTGCCCGTCGCGAGGACGATCAGCGGCAGCCGGAGGGTCCCCAGGACGAGGCCGAGCATCGACCCCACGTACCCGGCGACGAACGAGCCCGCGGCCGCTACGCCGAGCTCCCAGGCCTCCAGAGCGTCTCCTCCCGGCCCGAGAGGGCGTTCGCGGCTCGAGCGAGGATGAAGAGGAGGTCGGACAGCCGGTTCAGGTAGACGACCGCGAGCGGATTCACGGCGTACGCGACGGATGCAGCCAGCGCCTCCCGCTCCGCTCGGCGGCAGATCGTCCTGGCGAAGTGAAGGCGTGCGGGCGCCTCGCCGCCGGCCGGGAGGACGAAGCTCTTCAGCTCCGGAAGGTCGGCGTTGAAGCGGTCGCAGTCGCGCTCGAGCGCATCGACCTGGGGCTGCACGACTCGCAACCGGTGGTCACGCTCCATCGGAACGGAGAGATCCGCACCGAGATCGAAGAGCTCGTTCTGCACCCGCCCGAGCACAACGGCGATCTCCTCGGGACAGTCCGCCGCGAGCACGAGCCCCAGCGCCGCGTTCAGCTCGTCGACCGTGCCGTAGGCGGAGAGCCGTGCGTCGAGCTTGGACACACGCGCGCCGTCGCCGAGCGACGTCTCCCCCGCGTCCCCACCGCGCGTGTAGATCCTCGTGAGGCGAACGGGCTCGTCGGGTTTGCGAGGCACCGCGCCCCTATGCCCGGGCGACGGGCTCTTCGCGAAGCTGCCTGCCGAGAATCGAGCGCGCGATCACGAGTCGCTGGATCTCGCTCGTGCCCTCGTAGATCTCCGTCACCTTCGCATCGCGGTAGTAGCGCTCGACCGGGAACTCCTTCGTGTAGCCGTAGCCGCCGAGAATCTGGATCGCCTCGGCGGTCTGGCGGCGAGCCATCTCCGACGCGAAGAGCTTGGCCTTCGCGCCTTCGGCCGTATGCGGGCGACCTTGCTGCTTGAGCCAGGCGGCGCGGTAGGTGAGCAGGCGGGCCGCATCGATCTCCGTCGCCATGTCGGCGAGCTTCCACTGGATCGCCTGGAAATCCCCGATCCGCCGGCCGAACTGCTCCCGCTCGAGGGCGTACGCCCGGGCGACGTCGAACGCAGCCTGCGCGATGCCGAGCGCCTGCGCGGCGATGCCGATCCAACCGCCGTCGAGCGTGGCCATCGCGACCCGGAAGCCTCGACCCTCCTCGTGAAGGAGCCGATCGTGCTCGACGCGCACGCCCTCGAGCACGAGGTCTGACGTCGTCGAGGAGTTGAGGCCCAGCTTCTCCTCCTCGCGTGTCACCTTCACATGCGAAGCGTCGAGCACGAAGCACGAGACTCCCCGCGGGCCTGCGGTCGACGGGTCGGTCCGCGCGAAGAGAACGAACGTGCCGGCACGCGACCCGTTCGAGATCCACTGCTTCGACCCGGTGATCGCCCAGCCGTCGCCGTCCGGCTCGGCGACCGTCCGCAGCGAGCCCGCATCGGAACCGGAGCCCGACTCCGTCAGCGCGAAGGCGCCGATCTGCTCCCCGCGGGCGAGCGGCGGGACGAACCGCGACCTCTGCTCCTCGGTCCCGAAGGTGAGGATCGGGAGCGTCGTCGCACTCGTGTGCACTGCGACCGTCACCCCGACGCCTGCATCCGCCCTAGAGAGCTCCTCGAGGACGAGGATGTACGATAGGAAGTCAGCTCCCGCGCCCCCGTACGCCTCCGGGACGCATACTCCCATCAGGCCGAGCTCGGCGAGTCGCGGGAAGAGGTCGTCCGGGAAGCGGTGGTTGCGGTCCCACTCCGACGCGTTCGGAACGATCTCCGCCTCCGCGACCTCGCGCGCGAGCCCCTGGATCTCACGCTGGTCGGCGCTGAGCTCGAAGTCCATCGCCGCTGACTATAGGTGCCGATGGGGTCTGGCCTCGGCCAGACCCAATCGAGCTCAGTAGAGGTAGAAGCCGCGGCCGCTCTTGCGCCCGAGGCGTCCTGCCGCGACGTACTGGCGGAGGAGCGGGCAGGGGGCGTACTTCGGGTCGCCGAGGCCCTCGTGCAGGACCTCCATGATCGCGACGCAGGTGTCGAGCCCGATCAGATCGGCGAGCGCGAGCGGTCCCATCGGGTGCGCGAACCCGAGCGTCGCGATCGTGTCGATCGCCTCGGGCTCCGCCACGCCCTCCATCAGCGCATACGCCGCTTCGTTGAGGAACGGCATGAGGATGCGGTTGGAGACGAACCCCGGGAAGTCACGTGCCTCGGCAGGCACCTTCCCGAGGTCGTCGGCGAGCGCGACGATCGCGGATGCGGTCTCGTCGGACGTCTGGACGGCGCGAATCACCTCGACGAGCCTCAGAACGGGCACGGGGTTGAAGAAGTGCATGCCGACGACCTTGTCCGGCCGGCCCGTGGCGGCGGCCAGCGAGGTGATGGGGATCGACGACGTGTTCGACGCGAGGATCGCGTCCGGCGGGAGCATCTCGTCCGCTGTGCGAAAGAGGCCTTGCTTGACCTCCGCGTCCTCGACGACGGCCTCGATCATGAGGTCGGCCGGTACGAGCCCGTCCACGATCTGGACGCGAGCGATCACCTCGTCGGGCTCGGCACCGCCCGTCTCCGCGAGCTTCCCGAGGCTCCGGCCCATCGCTTCGAGCGCGCGTTCGGTCGCTCCCGGCGCCTCGTCGTGCAGGGACACGGTGCGGCCGGAGGCGGCGACGACCTGGGCGATCCCTCCGCCCATCTGTCCCGCGCCCACGACGAGAACGTGCTCGAACCGCACGGGTCGAGTCTAGGTCGTGGACTGGTCCGGCTCCGCCCAACCTCTTACGGCTCGGGCGCGCCGGGTAGCCGCGGACGCACGCCGCGGGCACGTCGGCGAAGCGCCCAGGAGAGCACGATCGCGAGAATGATCACGCCGAGCACGACCTTGATCGCACCGCCACGCGGCTCCCCTCCAGCTGCGACGAGCCGGCCCGGCTCGACGACGCTGCAGGCGCTCGCGAACCACGTGCCTTCGGGCAGTCGGGTGAGCAGGAGCCCCGTCGTCGTGTCGGTGTCGATGGTGACGTCGCAGTCCGTGCCGTTTGGCACCTGAACGACGATCCAGGTCTTGTCGACGCCCCGGACCTGTCCCCGCACCTCTCCCTTGACTCGCTGCTCGACCTCGACCGTCATTAGCCGGGTCGGCTCCGGACTTGTCGGGTCGGGCGCGCCGAGCTCGACGATACGCCCGACAACAGCGGCGTCGGCCTGGTCGAGGCGCTCATCGACGGGGACGTCGACGCACACGCACGCCGACGCATCACCCGCGAGCGCGAGCGCGACGGCTGCAATCGCGGCCAACAGAACGATCGAGAGACGGGCGCGAGTCACGCCAAGTTACAAGTTGTTACTTGGCCGTTTCGGGCAAGACATTCGAGTAGCGGCCGGTTTGAGGAGCGGCAAGTTACAAGTTGCAACTTGCGTTGTCTCAGACCTCGATCAGCAGGGCGTCGCCCTGGCCGCCGCCGGAGCAGATCGCCGCGAGCCCGAGGCCGCCGCCCGAGCGCCGGAGCTCGTGGACCATCGTCGAGACGATGCGGCCACCCGAGGCGCCGATCGGATGTCCGAGCGCGACCGCGCCGCCGTTCACGTTCACGATCGCCTCGTCGACACCGAGCATGCGGGTCGAGTTCTTGGCCACCGACGAGAAGGCCTCGTTGATCTCGACGCGGGCCACGTCCCCGATCGTCTTCCCGGCCTTGGCGAGCGCCTGCCCGCCCGCGCGGGCGGGCGTGCGGGCGAGGTACGCGTAGTCGTCGGCGACGTACCCCTGCGCGAGGATCGTCGCGAGCGGCTCGAGCCCCCGCTTCGCTGCGAGCTCCTCGGAGCAGACGACGACGCAGGATGCTCCGTCGTTCACTCCGGGTGCGTTGCCGGCCGTTGTCGTCCCCTCCGGATCGAACACCGGCTGCAGCGCCGCGAGCTTCTCGAGCGTCGTGTCGCGACGGATGCCCTCGTCGGCCGTGACCTCGCCCACCGGGACGATCTCGTCCTCGAAGCGTCCCTCGTCCTGAGCCGCGGCGGCGCGCTGATGCGAGCGGTATGCCCACTCGTCCTGCTCCTCCCGCGAGATCCCGAACTCGCGTGACACCTTCGAGGCCTGCGCGACCATGTGCAGCCCGTCGAAGGTCGACGTGAGCCCGTCGAAGACCATGTGGTCGACGACCTCTCCGTTCCCGAGCCGATAGCCGAAGCGCGCCTTCGGGAGCAGGTCCGGGGCGTTCGACATCGACTCCATCCCTCCCGTGACGACGAGCTCGTGGCCGCCCGCCCGGATCATCAGATCGGCGATCTCGATCGCGCGAATCGAGGACGCGCACACCTTGTTGATCGTGTCCGCGGGGATCTCCTTCGGGATGCCGGCGGCGACCGCTGCCTGACGCGCGGGCGCCTGGCCCACGCCCGCCTGCAAGACCTGACCCATGATCACGTACTCGACCTCGCTCGGCTCGAGTCCGGCACGCTCGAGCCCTGCGCGAATTGCGGAGGCACCGAGCTCCGTCGCGGCGAGGTGCGCAAGTCCGCCGCCGAGGCGCCCGAACGGCGTCCTGACGGCCGCGACGATGACCGAGCGGGCCATGAGGTCAGCCTACACTCGGCTCGTGCGCGTCCTGATGGTGGACAACTACGACTCCTTCACCTACAACCTCGTCCACTTCCTGGAGGAGCTCGGGGCCGAGGTCGTCGTCCGGCAGAGCGACCACATCACGCCCGCCGAAGCGGTCGAGCTCGAGCCCGACCGGCTCGTCGTCTCTCCCGGCCCCGGCCGGCCCGCCGGTGCAGGTCGGTCGCTCGAGCTCATTCTGCGGCTCGGCCCGACGATGCCGACGCTCGGTGTCTGCCTCGGCCACCAGGCGATCGTCGAGGCCTTCGGCGGCGAGGTCGGGCAGGCGAAGGCGCTCTTGCACGGGAAGGCGAGCAGCCTCGAGCACGACGGCCGCGGCGTCTTCAGCGGGCTGCCGAGCCCCGTCCAGGTGGGCCGCTACCACTCGCTCGCGGCGGTCCGAGTGCCGGCTGAGCTCGAGGTGACCGCGACGACCGAGGACGGCGAGGTGATGGGCGTGCGCCACCGGAAGCATCCGATCGAGGGCGTGCAGTTCCATCCCGAGAGCGTGCTGACGCCTGCCGGGCCGAAGATGCTCGAGAGCTTCCTGCGCTCGAGCTGACGCTTACGAGGGCCCCGGGCCGACCTTGACGAGCATCTTGCCGAGGTTCTCGCCCCGCAGGAGCCCCAGGAA
>JBOHBD010000124.1:0-5385 GCA_050698195.1 Gaiellaceae bacterium | reverse complement strand
TCGGTACCTAGACTCAGAGCGGTGGCAGGTCGCGGGGAGCTGATCGGCCGGGGCCGGGAGCTCGCAGAGCTCGGCCGCGCCGTCGAGCGCGCGCAGCAGGGGCACGGAGGGCTCCTGCTCGTCGGGGGTGACGCTGGGATTGGCAAGACCGTCCTGGTGCGGGCGGCGCTCGCGGGGAGCGACCTGCGCGTTCACGTCGTCGAGGCGGCGAAGGAGGCGACGGAGCCGTACGCGCCCCTGGTCTCGCTGCTCCGCTCGTGCCTGCGATCGAGCCCGAACGCGCTGGACGGGCTCGGCCCGCTCGCAGCGCACCTCGCAGTTCTGCTCCCGGAGCTCGGGCCGCCTGCCCCCGAGACGAGCCATGCCACGCTCGTCGACGCTTTGGGATCGTCCTTCGCGGGCGTCGCCGCGAGCACGCCCGCCGCCTTCTTCGTCGACGATCTCCAGTGGGCCGACAAGGCCACGATGGAGGCGTTGCCGCGAATTGCCCACGAGCTCGAGTCGGCGCCGGCGCTCTTCGTCGCCGCGTACCGGAGCGACGAGGTTACGCGCGTCCATCCGGTCCGTCGGCTCCGCGTCCACCTGCGACGCGCCGGGCGTCTCCGGGAGCTCGACCTCGATCCGCTGGATCGCGAGGCGACGACTGAGCTCGCCGAGCGGGTCCTCGGCGGGAGACCCGCTCCCGCGCTTGCCGTGGCGCTCCACGACCGGACCGAGGGCGTCGCGTTCTTCGTCGAGGAGCTCGCAGCAGCCCTTGCGACCGAGCAGCAGGTCGTGGAGGGCGCCATGGGCCTCGAGCTCGCGCCCGGCGAGGACGTCCCTCTGCGGACTCGGTCCGAGATGCAGTGCTCGTGCGCGTCGACGAGCTCTCCGCGCTCGGCCGCCGGTCGCTCGAGGTCGCCTCTGTCATCGGTCTGCGCTTCGACCTCGAGCTCGTCGAGGAGCTGTCTGGCCCGGCCGATCTTGCTGAGGCTGCGGCGCTCGGGCTGGTGCTCGAGCCCAAGCCGGGGACCGCGGCCTTCCGGCACGCGCTCACCCGCGAGGCCGTCTACCTGGAGCTCCCGTGGGCGCGGCGGCGTGAGCTCCACCGCCAGGTTGCGTCGAGCCTCGAGCGGCGCGGAGCGCCTCCCGGCCTCCTCGCCGAGCATCTGCTCGCCTGCCGCGAGCTCGACAAGGCACGGGAGGCCCTCGTCGCGGCCGCCGAGCGCTCCTGTGCCGTGCACGCGTACCGCGACGCGGCCGGGTCGATCAGGCGCGCGCTGGAGATCTGGCCGACGGGGGAAGCCGAGGAGGCTCGGCTCGACGCGGTCAGCCGCCTCGCGAGGTGCGCCCAGCTGTCGGGCGAGCTGGCGGATGCCGCGCGACTGTGGGGTGAGGTCGCCGCGGCGCTCGAGGAGAGTGACGATCTCCTGCGCGTCGCGGGCGTGAGGCGCGAGCTCGGGTCCGTGTACCGGATGCTCGGGCGACGCGATCGAGCGGCCGCCTATCGCGCCGAGGCGGCCGACGAGCTAGCCGCCGCGGGCGCTTTCGCCGACGCGGCGGAGGTGCGTCTCCGTCTGGCCTGGGACCGCGAGGAGGCGCCGGGCGACTTGGCCTTCGGCGTGCTGGACGACGCCCAGCGCGACGCGACCCACGCGGAGCGGCCGGACCTGCTCGCACGCGTGCTCGGCCAGCGTGCCCACCTGCTCGCACGGCGAGGCCGATTCGACGAGGCGACCGAGCTCGCGCAGGAGGCGGTGGAGCTCGCGCGCTCGACGGACGTCGAGAGCGCGCTCTTCCAGACGTACTGGTACCTCGCGGCCATCGGGATGACGCGCGCCGACTACTCGGGGGCGTACGCGACGCTCGAGGGGGCCGCCGAGCTCTGCCGCGCGGGCGGCATGCGGGCCGAGGAGCACCTCTGCGTCGCCTGTATGGCGAAGATGCTCATGAAGCGCGGGGACTGGGACGAGTCGTACGCGCTCGCGCAGGAGGTCATCGAGTCGGGCGATCGGACTCCGACGACGCGGTGGCAGGCGCTCTGGACGGTCGGTTTCGTCGACATCGCCCGCGGGCACACGCGCCGCGGACGTCCGCTCATCGCCGAGGTCCTGGCGTTCGGCAAGCACGTCGACTTCCCGCCCGCGTACGTCGAGGGGCTGCACGCGCTCGCGCTCGCCGACGAGATCGACGGTGACGTCCGCTCGGCGTCCGAGCGCTACAGCGAGCTGATCCGCTCTGCCGAGACGGAGACGCGCGACTCGCACCACTACCCGCCGACGCTTCGCTGGGCCGTCGCCTTCTTCGCCACGCAGGGTGACACCGACCGTGTCCGGGCGTGCGTGGATGCACTGGCGGGCGTCGCCGCACGGTTCGGAGGCCCCGACGCACTCGCTGCGCTGTCGCATGCCGTCGGCGAGGCCAGCCTGCTGGACGGGAACGTCGAGCAGGCAGCCGGCGAGCTTGCGCGGTCGCTCGATCTGCTGGAGGAGATCGAGGCGCCCTTCGACTCGGCGCTGATGAGGCTCCGTGCGGGACGCGCCTTCGCCGCCGGAGAGCGCGAGGTGGGCGTCGCCTACGTCGTAGACGCGTACCGCGTCTTCCGCAGGTTGGGGGCGCGGCCTTTCTGGATGCGTGCAGCGGGGCAGCTGGCCGAGCTCGGAGAGTCGGTCGACCGCAGGCTCGGAAGGCGCGCTGCCGGCGACCTCGAGCGCGGCGGGCTGACACGACGCGAGCTGGAGGTGCTCCGTCTCGTCGCGCTGGGGCGCACGAACCGCGAGATCGCCCGGGAGCTCGTCTTGAGCCCGCGCACGGTCGACATGCACGTGCGCAACCTCCTCGGCAAGCTCGGCTGCCGGACGCGAACCCAGGCGACGACGAAGGCCATGCAGCTCGGCTTGATCGAGCCGGCCCTCTCTGGCGAGCCTCGGTTCGACTGAGCGACGAACTACGAGCTTGAGAACGTGATCGTCGGCACCGACACGAGCGCGGAGCGTTGGTGCGAGGACATGCGCGAAGGCAGCGGCACCTCCTTCGGTTTCAGCTCCGTTCTATGCTGCGGCGCGTGAAGGTCTGCCCGTCATGCGGGCGCGAGAACGCTGAGGACGCGCGCTTCTGCTCCAGCTGCGCGACACGGCTCGAGCCCGGGGTCGCGGCACGCGAGGAGCGCAAGGTCGTGACGTGCCTCTTCTGCGACCTCGTGGGCTTCACGGCTCGCGCGGAGGTGATGGACCCCGAGGACGTGCGACGCGTCCTGCAGCCCTACCACGCTCGCGTGCGCGGCGAGCTCGAGCGCGTCGGGGGCACGGTCGAGAAGTTCATTGGCGACGCCGTCATGGCCGTCTTCGGCGCTCCCGTCGCGCACGAGGACGACCCTGAGCGCGCGGTGCGCGCGGCACTCTCGATCCGTGACGCGCTCGCCGAGGAGGGCGAGCTCGAAGTCCGGATCGGGATCACCACCGGCGAGGCGCTCGTCACCCTCGACGCGCGGCCCGACGCGGGCGAGGGTATGGCCTCCGGAGACGTGGTCAACACCGCGGCCCGCCTGCAGGCGGCGGCTGCGAGGAACGGAATCCTCGTCGACGAGACCACGTACCGCGCCACCGAGCGCTCGATCGAATACGGGGAGCCGGCGGCGATCGACGCGAAGGGCAAGGTTGCCCCGGTCGGCGTCCGAGAGGTGCTGAAGGCCCGCGCGCGCGTCTCCGTGGAGCGGGTGGGAGGCGCGCCGCTGGTCGGTCGCGAGCGGGAGCTGGCGCTGCTCCGCGAGACGCTCGCCCGCGTGATCCGCGAGCGCGAGCCGCAGCTCGTCACGCTGGTCGGCATCCCCGGGATCGGCAAGAGCCGCCTCGTGTTCGAGCTCTTTCAGACGATCGAGACCGGCGAGCACGGACTCGTCTTCTGGCGCCACGGCCGCTCACCCCCCTACGGCGAGGGCGTCACCTTCTGGGCGCTCGGGGAGATCGTGAAGGCGCAGGCCGGCATCCTCGAGTCGGACGGCGCCGAGCAGGCCGCCGGCAAGCTGCGTGACGCCGTCGCACGGTTTGTCGAGGACGACGCCAACGCCGCCTGGGTCGAGCGCCAGCTGCGGCCGCTCGCCGGCCTCGAGACCGACCAGGCGTGGTCCGGTGACCGCCGCGACGAGTCCTTCGCCGCCTGGCGGCGCTTCTTGGAGGCGATCGCGGACGAGCGCCCGCTTGTCCTCGTCTTCGAGGATCTGCACTGGGCGGATGACGCGCTCCTCGACTTCGTCGACCACCTCGTCGAGCGCGCCACTGGCGCGCCGCTGCTCGTGCTGTGCACGGCCCGCCCCGAGCTCCTCTCGCGCCGGGAAGGCTGGGGCGGCGGCAAGGTGAACTCGTCGACGATCCTGCTCAGACCGCTCTCCGCAGAGGAGACCGCGGAGCTCGTCCACTCACTGCTGGGGCGATCGGCGATCGACGCCGGCCTGCAGACGCGGCTCCTCGAGCACGCCGGCGGCAACCCGCTCTACGCCGAGGAGTTCACTCGGATGCTCGAATCTCGTCCCAGCGAGGTCGTGCTCCCGGAGACGGTGCAGGGCATCATCGCAGCCCGTCTCGACACATTGCCGCCCGAGGAGAAAGAGCTCCTCCAAGACGCGGCCGTCATGGGGAGGGTCTTCTGGCTCGGCGCTCTCGGCCGCGAGAGGTGGACGCTCGAGGCACGGCTCCATGCGCTCACACGTCAGGACTTCGTCACGCGGAACCGGAGAAGCTCCGTGGCCGGCGAGGAGGAGTACGCCTTCCGCCACGCGCTCGTCCGCGACGTCGCCTACGAGCAGATCCCGCGTGCGGCTAAGGCGGACAAGCACCTCGCGGCCGCGGAGTGGATCGAGTCGCTCGGGCGTCCCGAGGACCAAGCCGAGATGCTTGCCCACCACTACGCGGCAGCTCTCGAGTACGCGCGGGTGACGGGCCAGAGCACCGTGCACCTCGAGATGCGCGCTCGCGGTGCGTTCCGCAACGCCGGTGATCGCGCGCTCGCGCTCAGCTCGTTCGCTCAGGCCGCCTCGTTCTACGAGAAAGCCCTCGGGCCGAGCCAGGATGGCGCGCCTCCCGAGCTTCTGGTGAATTACGGACGCGCTCTCGCCATCGTCGGCGACGACCGCGCGCAAGCGGTCTTCGAGCGCGCCGCCGAAAGATTTCTGGCCGCGGGCAACGCCGAAGACGCGGCCGTAGCCCATGCCTTCCTCACCGAGGCCCTCCACATGCGTGGCAGGAGCGACGAGGCGTACGACCACGCGGAAACCGCCCTGGTGTTCGTACGCGATAGGCAGGCGTCGGCCGCCAAGGCACGCGTTCTCGCCGAGGCGGCACGACTGTTCACGCTGGCGGAGCGCGAAGAGGCGTCGGAGCTCGCCCGGGAGGCGCACGAGATGGCCGAGGC
>JBOHBD010000123.1:0-2806 GCA_050698195.1 Gaiellaceae bacterium | reverse complement strand
TCGCGAGGCCCCGGCGAACGCCGGGGCCTCGCGCTGTGAATGCGCTCCTCGAATCGCCCAGCGGCTGCGTTTTCGGTGTGGTGGCCGAGGTTGTGGATGTGCTTGGAGGCGGCTAGGCGCGGGTCGTGCGCCAACTCACGAGTCCCGACCGGCGGGGCTCGCAGTCGAGTCGCAAGCCCGAGTAGAGGCGAGCGCGACTTCCGAGCGAGCCGAACGCCTGCACCGTGAACCGGCGACAGCGCGCCAGTGAGGTCGGGAAGCGCGTCGTGAAGGAGCCCCTCGCACTTGCGACGACGGCCCGGATCCACACGCGCCCGGACGCGAGCCGGACGACGACGCGCTCGTTCGGCTGAAAGCCAGTACCCCGCGCGACGAACGGCCGCGTGTCGACCACGCCGAGCGCCGCGTGCCTGGCGACCTGCGCCGGCGCCGACGTCACAGCCGTCAGGGCGACCGCAGCCAGCAGGCCGACGAAGACGATCCTCATACCACGAGTATGCCCCTCCCTGCCTCTCTTCCGCAGCAAGCAAACAGAGTCCTTACGCTGCGTACTCGCTGAGACGTTGCGCTTGCGTTCGAGGCTTCGCGAGGGCCGGGAGAGCCGGCCCCCTCGTCGTATGACACTCGCGGCCATCACTGCCGCCAGCCGCACGTTCCTCGTTGTGGCCGTCGCCTTGGAGGCTCGACATGCTCCTGAGGGAGAGCGTTGCAACGTTCACACCGTCCGACGGCAGGCTCGAGCTTCCGAGCGAGGGCGGCGAGGACGGGGCGCTGGGTGAGCCGCTCGCCGCACACCTTCTTCGCATCTTCACCTACGACGACGGCGACGGCGCGCTCTCGGACTGGGAGGCGATGGTCGATTGGGCGCGGTCGGGCGGCTGGCGCTTGAGCCGTGGCTCACGAGACGTCGTCTGGGGAGCCAAGACCCTGTCGACCGGTCAAGCCAGCTCTCGATCAGCGGTACGACGAGCGCGGAGTGCTCAAGGTGTCCGTGCGGCTCCAGCACGCGCCGTGTCCTCCCGGACTGGGACGGACGGACGGCGAGGACATACCGAGCCAGGCGTTACGAGTGACGGACGACGACGGGCGCAGTGCCGTTGCGACCGCCCGGGCTCACGCCTCGTCCGATGGAGACGAGATCCCACCCCAGCGGACAAACTGTTCCGAGGCCACGAACCACCGACAGTCCGACTTCGACGTGGATGGCATCGGCGACGTTTGCGACCCCGCGCCGTTCACGCCCGAAGGCTCTGGGTAACAGCCCTTCCCGGTTGTAGGCTTCGCCGCCGTGCCTGAGCGCCGTTACCGCAGGCGCGAGATCCAGCTCGAGCGGGTGCTCGGCGCGCCCGCGCTCTTCGCGACGGTCTACGGCAACGTCGGCTCCTCGATCTACTACGCGCTCGGCGTCACGGCGGCTTTCGCTCTCGGCCTCACGCCGCTCGTCTTCGTCATCGCCGGGCTCATCTTCGCCTGCACGACGCTGACGTACGCCGAAGGAACGGTCCGCTTCCCGGAGGCCGGCGGCTCCTCGAGCTTCGCGCGGCACGCCTTCAACGAAGTCGTGAGCTTCGGGGCCGCCTGGGCCCAGATGCTGAACTACGTGATCACGATCTCCATCTCGGCGTTCTTCGTGCCGCACTACCTCTCGATCTTCTGGGAGCCGCTGCGGACGAACCCCTGGGACATCATCGTGGGAGCGCTCGTGATCGGGTGCCTGGTCGGCCTGAACGTCGTCGGGTTGAGGGAGTCCGCGGGTCTCAACATCACGCTCTCGGTCCTCGACTTCGCCACGCAGGTCCTGCTCGTGATCATCGGCTTCGCACTGATCTTCAACCCCGAGACGCTCGTCGAGAACGTGGACTTCGGCGTTGCGCCGACGTGGAGTCAGTTCGCGCTCGCGATCCCGGTCTGCATGATCGCGTACACCGGAATCGAGACCGTGTCCAATCTGGCCGAGGAGGCACGCGACCCTGCGCGGAACGTCCCGCGCTCGTACCTGCTGACGGTGATCGCCGTGTTCGCGGTCTTCTTCACGCTGCCTTCGATCGGGCTGTCTGCGCTCCCGGTGGAGGAGATCGACGGCGAGCCGCAGACGCTGCTCGGCCTACCCCCGGAGGAGGGCGGCTTCGCGAACGACCCGATCCTCGGCGTCGTGCAGAACCTCGGGATCGGGCAGAAGTGGCTACTCGACGCGCTCGAGATCTACGTCGGCATGCTCGCGGCGACCATCCTGTTCATCGCCACGAACGCGGGTGTGATCGGCGCGTCGCGCATCACGTACGCCATGGCGGGCTACCGGCAGCTCCCGGAGACATTTCGCCGGCTGCATCCCCGTCTGAAGACTCCCTGGCTCTCGCTCGTGGTCTTCGCGGGATTCGCCTCCATCCTGACCTTGCTGCCCGGCCGGGTGGACTTCCTGGGGACGATGTACTCGTTCGGCGCGATGTTGTCGTTCACCATCGCGCATCTCGCGCTCATCACGCTGCGGTACCGACAGCGCGACGAGGACCTGGTGTTCCGCGGGCGCCCCAACGTGCGGATCCGCGGCGTGGATTGGCCGCTCTTCGCGCTCCTCGGAGCTGCGGGAACGGGCCTCGCCTGGATCGTCGTCGTCGTGCAGACACCGGAGACGCGATACGCGGGCTTTCTCTGGCTCGTGATCGGCTTCGCCGTCTACGTCGGGTACCGTCGATGGGTCGTCCGCGAGCCGCTACGGGCGACCGTGAAGGCGCCGCCCGCCTTCGGTCCGGCGCTCGCGCTCGAGTACCGGCGGCTCCTCGTGCCCGTGATCGAAGGGCAGCCGTCG
>JBOHBD010000122.1:0-3546 GCA_050698195.1 Gaiellaceae bacterium | reverse complement strand
AGCGAGCAGTCGCCGCAGTCCTTGCAACCGAACATCGGCACCTTGGCTGCCTGCTCGAGCCCGTGGGCCGCCCGCCGCACAGCTCGCGGGGCCTTTTCGATGCGGCCGTAGAGGCTCTTCCCGGTCTTGAAGAGCGGCGCGTCGCTCGCGAAGACCGTGTCGTGGAAGCGACGGCTGAACCGGTACTTGACGGGCACCCGCAGGTCGGTTCGCCGCTGTCGCTTCGACTCGAGGTAGGCGGCGTTCACGACGTCGGACGAGAGCCCGGTCTCCGGATCACGCTCGAGGAAGTGGAACTCCCCCGGACGCGGGAACTGGATCTCGCGTGCGAACTCGCGCCAGTCGTCCTCGCCGAAGGCACCGGCGCGATCGATGATCTCGCCGAACGTCTCCGCCGGCATGTGGCCGCCGAGATAGACGCCGTCGTAGCCGAGTCCGCGTACGACCGCGAGGTGCTTCGACGCGAGATCCACGAAGAAGCCGCGGCCCTGGTCCGGGCCGGCGCCGTGTCGCTCGGCCAGCTCGAGCAGCTCGTCGGTGACGACGATGCCGGGGATGATCCCCCGGTGGAAGGCGCGCGCCGCCGTGCGAGAGAGCAGATAGACGTTCCCCAGGACATACAGTTCGAGATCGTCGCGGCGGACCCAGCGGAGAAGCTCGTCGTCCTTGCGCGTGTTCCAGCCGGCCTGGTTGATGACGAAGCGTGCGCCTGCGCGCACCTTCTTGCGCAGCTTGAAGTACTGCGGCATCACCTCGCGCTCGTAGCGCTTGTGGTTCGTGACCACACCACCCAGGAAGAAGTCCGTCCGCTGGAGCCGTGCGTTCGGCCTGCGCGCGTCCGGCAGGCCCGCGTTCATCTCGGAGAACAGGCTGATGAGCCCGACCGAGTCGATGTCGAAGACGGGGGCCGCGAGTCCTCGATGGCCCACCACCGGATAGTCGCCGGACATGGCGAGCATGTTGTGGAAGCCCGCCGAGCTCAGCTGCCAGCCGCGGCTCTCGAGCGCGTTGCGGTTCCAGTCCTTGCAGGCGAGGTGGATGATCACCTCCTGCCCACGCGAGATCAGGTCGGTTCCCAGCGCGTCTGGCGAGAGCATCGCGTGTCCGCCGGGGTTGTCGGTGATCGAGAGCACGTCGATCCTCGGATCCGCGGCGAGATCCCTTGCGAGCGCCAGCACCCTGGCGCCTCCCTCCGACGTGATCGGGCCGCGACTCGTAATGAGCTCGGCGGCGACGACGAAGCCGCCCGGCTGCGCGAGGGCGTCTCGGAGGGAGCCCACGTCGTCAGCCCTCGCTCTCGACGTCGGGTGTGCCGTACATGTGGAAGCTCCCGATCGTCTTCACGCCCCAGTACTGGCCGCGTGCCCGCTCCTCCGCGGTCCAGGTGATCGGCTCGAAATCCGGGTCGTACACGAAGTACCCCCCAGTCGTGACCTCGATTCGGTTTCCGCCGGGCTCGAACCCGTACAGGAAGAAGCCCTGCGCGACCCCGTGCTTCGAGGGCGCCGCCTCGATGGGGACGCCTGCGTCGACGAAGATGTCGGCCGCGCGGAGGCACTCCTCGCGCGTGTCGACCCAGAAGGCGAGGTGGTGCAGCCGGCCGGTCGCGCCGTAGGCGTCTGCGACGTAGATGAGCTCGTGCGCGGCGATCGTAAGACTGAGCCAGGCACCGGTCTCGGTTCCGTCGTCTACCTCGATACGCTCGTACAGCCGGTAGCCGAGCACGTCCTGGGCGAACGCGCGGTTCGCACGGACGTCCGCTGCGAGCACGTTGATGTGATCGAGCCGCTTGACCGCCGCGCCTCGCCCGACGTAACGCTGCGGCTGATTCCTCCACGACGGCCGCAGATGCTCGGGGGCCTCGTAGCGCTCAGCCTCGTAGTAGAGCTCGAAGACGTGCCCATCGGGGTCCGTGAAGCGGTACGCCGGGCCGTGGCCCACGTCCCCGTCGATCCAGCCCAGCCCGCGTCCCGTCGCCTCGACGGCTGCGGCGCGGCGGTGGAGGGCCTCGGGGCTCCACGCTCGCAGCCCGACGTGCCCGAGCCCGGCCCGGGGCGACTCCGTGAGCTTCAGGCTGTAGCGGAGGTAGTCGCCCCAGCCCCGAAGGAAGACGGACTGCCCGTCGCGCGCCTCCTCCTCCATCCCGAGCACGTCGACGAAGAAGCGGAGGCTCTCCTGCGGCTTCGGCGTCAGGAGCTCCGCGTGCCCGATCCGGGCGAGATCATGGATCGGCTCGGTCACGACTCCACCAGCTCCCGCAGGCCGTCGAGGTCGTACGAGAGCTCGCCGGCCTCGAGCTTCGCACGCTTCTCGCGCTCGCGCTCCGCGCGCGCGAGAGCCGCTGTGAGAACCTCGTCGACCCGCTCCCGCTCGACGACGACTGCCCCGTCCGCGTCCAGCACGACGACGTCGCCTTGACGGATCGTCGCGCCGGCAACCTCCACCGGCTCGCCGATCGCGCCGGGGACGCGCTTCTCCGCCCCACGGACGCGCACATGGCGCGCCCAGATCGGGAGACCGAGCGCACGCAGCTCGTCGACGTCGCGGACGGCAGCATCCACCAGGATCGCCGCGACCCCGCGGCCCTTGGCCTGCGTCGCGAGGAGGTCGCCGACGAGCGCGACCGGAGCGGGCTCCGGCATCGTCAGCACGAGGACCTCTCCGGGCAACGCCTCCGCGACCGCCGCGTGCACCATCAGGTTGTCGTCCTGCCCGCAGCGCACCGTCCGCGCTGGGCCGGCCGCACGCGAGTCCGGCACGACCTGCACCAGCGGCACGTCGACGACCTGGGCGCGCGCGGCGGCCTCGTGCACCGTCGCGGTGCCCAGCCGAGCGAGCTCGCCGAATGTCTCCGTCACAGGGCGCTCACGACCTGAGGAGTCACGCGCTGGAACGCCTCCGCGTAGCGGATCCCCGAGCTTCCCGACGAGCGGCGTGCGTGGTTGCCGCGCTGCTCCGCGCGCTGCGCGTAGTACGCGTGCAGGTACGCCTGGGCCTTCATCTCCGCCATGGCAGCCTGCTTCCGGTCGAACACCGGGGTGATGTCGACGAACGTCGTCGGCGTGAAGTTGCAGAGCTCGGGTTGGTGCGGCTCGAAGAGCAGCAGCTCCGGCGGCTCGACGGTCTCGAACGAGCTCGGAACGCCCGCACCCGCCGCGAGCGCTCGAGCTCGTTCGACGGCGAAGAATGCGGCCGCGTGGTCCGGGTTGAACGGGTCGCGGTCGGTGTGCGTGATCAACACGTCGGGCGCGAACTCGCGGACGCGATCGGCGATTGCGACGAGACCCTCCTTGTCGATCTCGAGTGGGTAGTCCCCGAGATCGAGGCACTCGAACCTGGCGCCGAGCGCAGCCGCCGCCCGCTCTGCTTCTCCGTGGCGGACCTCCTTTACGCGCTCGACGGTCTGCCCCTGCTCCTTCCACAGCTCGCCGGATTCACCCCGCTCGCCGTACGAGAGCGCGAGCACGCGCGCTGTGCCCCCCGCCGCGGTCGTCACGGCGATGACGCCGCCCGCACGCCAGACGAAGTCCGCGGAGTGCGCTCCGA
>JBOHBD010000121.1:0-3314 GCA_050698195.1 Gaiellaceae bacterium | reverse complement strand
CGCGAACTCCAGGAGCGCCGTCGCGCTCTCCGCCTCGCGCCGCTGTGCCTCGTACAGTCGCGCGTTCTCGAGCGCCACCGACGCATGACCCGCGAGCACCTCGAGCAGCCGGAGGTCGTCCGCGTCGAACTGGTCGAGACCGAGCTTCGAGATGACGACGACACCGATCACGCGCGCCCCGAAGGTGAGCGGGACCGCCAGCAAGGACTCCTCGATCTCGGCGGTGCCCGCGATCCTCTCGGCGAACTCGTACCGCGCCGCGTCGGCGATGATGAGCGGCTCCCCTGTCGCCGCGACGCGCCCGGTGATCCCGCGCCCGACCCTCGTCGGAAGGAGCTCCACCGACGCGCCGGGCTCCGCGGCCATCAAGTCTCCACGGAACGCGATCGGCAGCAGGTCGTCGCCGTCCCGGAGGAAGACGCGGCAGTTGTGGTAGTCGATCAGCAGTCGCAGCTCGTCCGCGACCGTGAGCCCGATTCGGGCGACGTCGTTGAGCCGTGAGAGCTTCCCCGACAGGCTCTGGAGCAACTTCAGGTGCGCGATCGAGCGCACGTCGTCGCGCCTCGCGTTCTCTGCCGAAGGCCGTTCGAGCTCGGTCTCGTCGAAGGGAACGACGACACCCCTACCGCGCGTCTTCGCCGTCATCATCGCCGCCTCCGCGCAGGCGACGAGCTCGCGCGGATTCGCAGCATGCTCGGGTCCCACGGCGACTCCCGTCGACACCGTGAGCCTGCCCGCGGCCTGCGCCCCGAGCGTGCCGAGCTCGTCCCGTATCCGCTCGGCGAGGGCGACGGAGCTCCGCACGTCACCCGACGGGATGATGATGGCGAACTCCTCGCCGCCGACCCGGCTGACGACGTCGGTCGTGCGAACCGAGGCGCGGAGGACGCCTGCGACCTGGAGGAGGAGCTCGTCTCCGACCCCGTGGCCGTAGACGTCGTTCACCTTCTTGAAGTCGTCCAGGTCGAGCATCACGAGAGCGACCGTGTCGTGCTCCGCGGAGGCGCGAAGAACCTCGTGCCTGAGCCGGTCGTGGAAGGCGCGATGGTTGTAGAGGCCCGTGAGCGCGTCGGTCGAGGCCTGGTGCTCGAGCCGCGCGCGGACGTGTGCGTTGTCGATCGCGAGCGCGGCAGCATCGCCGAAGCGGCTGGCCAGGAGGAACTCCTCGTCCGCGAACGCCGCGTCCTCCCCGGCGCGGTAGATGTTGAGCGTTCCCTTGAGGCGGCCGCGGGCGATCAGCGGGACGACGATGAGCGCCTCCGGCTCGACCGGGGTTCCTGGAACGAAGCGGACGCGCGGATCGAGGTGTGCCTGGTTGGAGCGGACGGGCTCCCGGTGCTCGACCGCCCAGCCGGTGATGCCTTCGCCGAACCCGAAGCTCTTGGCCATGACCTCGTCTTCCCACTTGCTGCGCGCGAGGACCGGGACGAGCTCGCGCTTCACCTCGTCTGCCTCGTAGATGTGCACATCCTCGTAGGGGATGAGCTCGGCGAGCGTGTCCGCGATCCGTTCGAGGAGGGCGCTCGGGTTCTCCTCGGAGAGGACGTCGTGGAAGACCTCGGCCAGCCTGCGATACGGCTCGGCGGCGCCCGCCGGGACGAGTGTCATCGGCGGGTGCAGGCCGGGCTCGGTGGGTTTGGGAGCAGCGTCGGACATCGCGAGAAGGCCTCGTCGAACTAGATCGGACGCCTGCGAAGTCCGCTTGAGCGCCGCTCTGCGAAGATCCGCGGTCGTGTCGCCGGTCGACGACGCACGGATCGCGCTGCTCTCGTGGCTAATCGACCACGCCGCGCTCTTCCCTCCCGCCTCGTTGCCGCTGCCGGATGCGGTCAAGGAGGATCGACGAGCCCGTGCGAGCCGCTCGTCGTTCGTGCTCGCGCGCTTCGTCTGTCCCGCGTCGAGGCTCGGGGAGCTGCCGGATGTGGGACGCGGCGTCAGCGTCGTGCTCGACGGTCCTCTGGAAGCCGACCGCCGGGTGGAAGCGGTGGAGGCACCCGCCGGGTACGACCTCGGAGCGGGGGTCCCGAGTGCGGCCAGCGTCTACGTCGAGGTGGCGCTCGACGACGCCCTCGAGGAGCGCCTCGACGCCCTCGCAGCCAACGGTCTGGGAGCGAAGGTCCCGTGCGGAGGGGCCTCTGTTCCCGATCGGAGCGCCCTCGCGCGCTTCCTGCGCGCCTGCGCTGAGCGGGGTCTACCGTTCAAGGCGACGGCAGGCCTCCACCACGCACTGCGGCGAGACGGCGAGCACGGTTTCCTGAATCTCCTTGCCGCGGTCGTGTTCGGTGACGAGGAGGCCGCGCTGCACGAGGCCGATCCGAGCGCGATTGCCCTGGACTCCGAGAGCTTCACCTGGAGAGGGCGGTGTGCGAACCCGGACGAGCTCGCAAAGGCGAGGCGCGACCGGCTCCACTCGATCGGGAGCTGCAGCTTCTTCGAGCCGGTCGAGGAGCTCGAGTCGCTCGGAGTCCTACCGCTGTGAACGGAGCCGTCGGGTTCGGGGTCTTCTCGGCAGAGGGTGGGTCCGCACGCGTCGGCTTTCGCGTCGGGCACGGAGTCCTCGATCTTGCGGCGAGCGGTCTCGGACCTGTATTCGAGACGTCGAGCCTGAACGGGTTCCTGGGGCTCGGACGATCTGCCTGGGAAGACGCCCTCGGCCGCGTCGCCGAGCTCGTCGAGGCCGGCGCGGAGGTCGTCCCGCTCGAGCACACGACGGTGCACCTTCCGTTCGAGGTTGCGGACTACGTCGACTTCTACTCGTCGCTCGAGCACGCCTCGAACCTCGGACGGCTCTTCCGCCCCGATGCGGATCCGCTCCTTCCCAACTGGAGGCACCTTCCCGTCGGGTACCACGGACGAGCCGGAACCGTCGTCGTGAGCGGGACTCCTGTCGTCCGGCCATGTGGCCAGATGAGAGGACCGGAGGACGCCACGCCTCGTTTCGGGCCGAGCGCGAGGCTCGACCTCGAGCTCGAGCTCGGCTTCGTCGTCGGCGTCGGCAGCGACCAAGGCGAATCCGTTCCCGGAGCCGCGTTCCGCGATCACGTCTTCGGCGTCGTGCTCGTCAACGACTGGAGCGCCCGAGACATCCAGGCCTGGGAGTACCAGCCGCTCGGGCCCTTCCTGGGGAAGTCCTTCGCCACCTCGATCTCGGCGTGGATCACTCCGCTCGCGCTCCTCGACGACAGCCTCGTCGCCGGGCCGGAGCAAGATCCCGAGCCGCTGCCGTACCTCCGTGTGCCGGGCGACTGGGCGCTAGATGCCGAGCTCGAGGTCGAGATCGGCGACACGGTCGTCTCGCGGACGAACGCGCGCGG
>JBOHBD010000120.1:0-6161 GCA_050698195.1 Gaiellaceae bacterium | reverse complement strand
CTCCCCGGCCTCACCCGCAGTGAGTTCCTCGTCCGAGCTGGAGGCTCCGTCACGGGCGCAACCGTCCTCGGGCTGTTCGGTGCCCCCGCGTGGGGCGCTCCGCGCTTTCCGAGCGCCAGCGAGTTCGACGCAGAGGTTGCGACGGCCTGGTTCGATCAGTCGCTCGCGCTCGTCCAGGTCGCCGCCGGCTTCAGTCCCCCGGTCGCCTCGCGGATGTTCGGCTATGCGGGGATCGCGCTCTACCAGGCGCTCCAGCCGGGCATGGACGGCTTCCGCTCGCTCGCAGGCGTTCTCCCCGGTCTCGGGACACCCCCGGCGGCAGGCCGAAACGGAGCCTACGACTGGCCGACGGTGGCCAATGCCGCGCTTGCCTCCGTGCTCCGCGGCCTCTTCCCGCCCGCTCAATCCTCGGCCGTGGATGCTCTCGAGTCGCGGCTGGAAGGCCGCCTGCGGCCTGGGTTGCCCCGAGGGGTCTTCGCGCGCTCGCTCGAGCGCGGCCGCGCGGTCGCAGCGCACGTGCTCGAATGGTCGAAGGGAGACGGCGGGCACGAGGGACATCTGCGGAACTTCCCACCCTACGAGCCGCCGAGCGGCCCGGGTCTATGGGTGCCGACTCCTCCGGGCTTCCTCTCCGCCCAGCTGCCGTCGTGGGGTCTGAATCGCTGCCTGGCGATCGCGGGAGGGGCGGACTGCGCGCCCGGCGACCACCCGCCGTACTCCGAAGACCCCGCCTCGGCCTTCTACGCGGAAGGGCTCGAGGTCTACGACGCAGTCCAGAACCTCACCCCGGAGCAGGAGGAGATCGCCCGCTTCTGGTCCGACAATCCCGGGCAGACTGCGACGCCGCCGGGACACTCGATCTCGATCACGACCCAGGTGCTGCGGCGGGAGGATGCGAGCCTCGCGGCCGCGGCCGAGGCGTATGCGAGGGTCGGGATGGCGGTGTGCGACGCCTTCATCGCCTGCTGGCACCAGAAGTACGCCTACAACCTGCTCCGACCGGTGACCTACATCCAGCGCCTGCTCGATCCGGGCTGGCAGGCGCTCCTCGTCACCCCGCCCTTTCCCGAATACCCGTCCGGCCACTCCGTACAGTCGGGAGCGGCCTTTCAGGCGCTCACGGACCTCTTCGGGGAGGACTACGCCTTCGTCGACCACACTCACGACGAGCGTGGCTTCATCCCGCGGAGCTTCGGCTCCTTCTTCGAGGCGGCTGAGGAAGCGGCGATCTCGCGCCTCTACGGCGGTATCCACTTCCGAGCGGCGATCGACAACGGCGTCGACCAGGGCAAGTGCATCGGTGAAGCGGTGAGCGCGTTGCCGTTCCGGGCCTGAGCATCGCTCAGCTCCACTCTCCGCGGATGCCGGTCGGAAGACGTCGCGGAGGACACCAGCCGCAGAAGGCGCTCAAAGTTGCGAGGTTTTCACGTTTTCTCGAGACGGCGACGGACGTAGCGTCGATCGCATGCCGAGCTACCTCGTCGAGACGTTTCTGCCGGGCGATGCCGTTGCAGGTTGCAGCGCCCGAGAGTGGCGGGCTCGCTCGGCCGCGGGCGACCTGAGGCGGCAGGGAGTCCGCGTCCGCTTCGATCGAGTCATCCACGTTCCCGGGGAGGAGCGCTGCGTGTTCGTCTTCGACGCCGCATCGAGGCGCGAGGCCGCGCTCGCCGCCGAGCTCGCCCAGCTCGATCCCTTCCGTGTCGTCGAGGCCGCGCCTCGCGA
The DNA here is from genome assembly GCA_050698195.1 of Gaiellaceae bacterium. Classification (GTDB taxonomy): domain Bacteria; phylum Actinomycetota; class Thermoleophilia; order Gaiellales; family Gaiellaceae; genus GMQP-bins7. The sequence goes on along the minus strand of JBOHBD010000120.1, from coordinate 4,439 downwards.
GGAGAGAGCGGGAACGGGCTGAGGCGCGCTATGGCATGCGGTGCCGAGGCTCAGCGGAACGCGTTCTGTCCGGTCAGCGCCTCGCCGACGACGAGCGTGTGCACCTCGTGCGTGCCCTCGTACGTCAGCACCGACTCGAGGTTGTTCACGTGCCGGATGACCGGGTACTCGAGCGTGACGCCGTTCGCGCCGAGGATCGTGCGTGCGCTCCGCGCGACCTCGAGCGCGCCGCGGACGTTCCCCATCTTCCCGAGGCTCACGTGCTCCGGCCTGAGCGTCCCCGAGTCCTTCATGCGACCGACGTGGAGGGCGACGAGGGACGCGCGGGTGAGCTCGAGAGCCATCTCCGCGAGCTTCTGCTGCGTGAGCTGGTACGCGGAGATCGGCTTGCCGAAGACGATCCGCTCCTTTGCATACTCGAGCGCGGCCTCGAAGCACGCGCGGCCCGACCCGACGGCGCCCCAGACGATCCCGAAGCGGGCCTCGTTCAGGCAGGAGAGCGGGCCGCGCAGGGTCGTCGAGCCGGGGAGGACGTTCGCGTCGGGCACGCGGACGTCCTGGAGCACGAGCTCCGAGGTCACCGACGCCCGCAGCGAGAGCTTCTTGTGGATCTCGGGTGCGGAGAAGCCGGGCATTCCCTTCTCGACGATGAATCCGCGGATCGCGTCGTCGTCGGTGCGTGCCCAGACGATCGCGATGTCGGCGATCGTGCCGTTCGTGATCCACATCTTGGCGCCGTTCAGGATCCAGTCGGAGCCGTCGCGACGCGCGTGCGTGCGCATCGAGCCGGGATCGGAGCCGGCGTCGGGCTCGGTCAGCCCGAAGCAGCCGATGACCTCGCCCGTATGCATCGCCCGCAGCCACCGCTCCTTCTGCTCCTCGGAGCCCCACTTCCAGATCGGGAACATCGCCAGCGATCCCTGGACGGAGACGGCGCTGCGGACGCCGGCGTCGCCGGCCTCGAGCTCCATGCAGGTGAGCCCGTACGCGACGGAGCTCGCGCCGGGGAGGCCGTAGCCGTCGAGGTGCATGCCGTACAGGCCGAGCTTCGCGAGCTCGGGGAGGAGCTCGCGCGGGAAGATCCCCTTCTCGAACCAGTCTCCGACCTCGGGCAGCACGTTCTCGCGGACGAACTGCCGGACCGTGTCCCGGATCGCCTTCTCCTCGTCCTCGAGGAGGGCGTCGAGAGCGAGGAAGTCCAGGGGGTCGAGAGCGGGGAGCTCGGTTGCCGTCGTCGCCATGGTCACATCCTACGAGACTGGTGCGGACCCCTTGACCCGAGCGCGGCCAACTTCGTAGACTTCTTGACTGACTAGTCAATCGACGAAGGAGCCGAGGCCATGACAGCGATCGAGGCCGGCGTCGCCGGCGGTGTCTCCTTCGCGCTGACGCCGGAGCAGCGCGAGCTGCGAGGGCTTGCGCGCGAGTTCGCGGAGAAGGAGATCCGCCCCAAGGCGGCCGACTACGACGAGCATCAGACGCACCCCGCCGATCTCATCGAGAAGGCCCACGAGGTCGGCCTGATGAACGTCCACGTTCCCGAGGACGTCGGCGGTCCAGGGCTGCCGGGCTTCGAGGGGATGCTGATCGGCGAGGAGCTCTCCTGGGGCTGCGCCGGGATCGCGGTCTCGATCGTCGCGAACACGCTCGGCGCCGCGCCGGTCATGATCGCGGGCTCCGAGGAGCAGAAACGCACGTGGCTCCCTCCGCTGCTCGAAGCGCCGCTCCTCTGCTCGTTCGCACTCTCCGAGCCCGACGCAGGCTCGGACGCAGCCCGGATCAAGACCGTCGCAGAGCGTCGCGGCGGCGAGTACGTCCTGAACGGCTCGAAGATGTTCATCACGAACGCCGGTCATGCCTCCTGGTCGGTCGTGTTTGCGTCGACCGACCGCTCGAAGGGTCACAAAGGCCTCTCGGCGTTCGTCGTGCCCATGGACGCGGACGGCGTCACGATCGAGAAGCACCTCGACAAGATGGGCCAGCGCGCGACCGATACCTCCGCCTTCGCGCTGAACGACGTCGCCGTGCCTGCCGCGAGCCGCCTGGGAGAGGAAGGGGACGGCTTCAAGATCGCGATGCAGACGCTCGACTTCACGCGGCCCGGCACCGCGGCCGGGGCCGTCGGCGTGGCGCAGGCCGCCTACGACCTCGCGGTCGAATACGCGAAGGAGCGCGTCACCTTCGACGTCCCGATCGCCATGCACCAGGGCGTCAACTTCCTCATCGCCGACATGGCGACCGATATCGAGGCGGCCAGGCTGCTCACCTGGCAGGCCGCGTGGATGCTCGACTCCGGGTACGGACGCAAGGCGACCCTCTACTCCTCCTTCGCCAAGCGCTTCTCGGCGGACACGGCGATGAAGGTGACGACGGACGCCGTGCAGATCTTCGGCGGCTACGGGTACATGAAGGAGTACCCGGTCGAGAAGCTCATGCGCGACGCGAAGCTGTTCCAGATCTACGAGGGGACGTCGCAGATCCAGCGGCTGGTGATCGCGAAGGAGATCTTCCTGCCGAGCGACTGATGCCGGTTCGCGGTTAGAGTCGCACGATGCCGATCAGGACCGCCGGGTTCGACCACGTCCACGTGCACGTGGGCGATGTCGAGGGTGCCCTCGCCTTCTACCGAGCGGCTTTCCATGCGGAGGAGGCATTCAGAGTCGGAGAGCGGCTCGTCTTCGTCCGCCTCGGCGGTGGCGAAGTCTTCGGGCTCGATGCCCGCGCCGACGCAAAGCGCAGCCCGCAGCACGTGGGGCTGAGACTCGCCGACAGCGAGGATCTCGACGCGGCCGTCGAGAGCGTCGTGCGAGCGGGAGGCTCGTTGCTCGAGCGCGGAGAGCATGAGCCCGGACTGCCGTATGCCTACGTCGCCGATCCTCACGGGAACGTGATCGAGCTCTGATGGCGCTCGAGATCGACCTCTCCGGGCGCGTCGCCCTCGTCACCGGCGGCTCCCGCGGCCTCGGGCGGGCGGACGCGCTCACGCTCGCCCGGGCCGGTGCAGACGTCGTGATCGCCGACCTCCTGGTCGAGTCGGACGAGTCCGAAGAGGCGGCGGAGAGCGTCGGGGGCTTCGCGCTCGTCGCGCGCTCACAGGGGCTCGTCCACACCGAGGAGACGGCCGAGGAGATTCGCGCCATGGGGCGACGGGCTCTCGCCGTCAAGTGCGACGTCACCGATCGAGACCAGGTCGCCGCGACGGTCGCGCGAGCCGTCGAGGAATTGGGCTCCGTGGACATCCTCGTCAACAGCGCCGCGACCCTCGATCACGTCGGCCAGTTTCACGACCAGAGCCCGGACCTCTGGGAACGCGACCTCCGGGTCAACCTGACCGGCTCGTTCAACTGCGCCCAGGCGGTCTGGCCGCACATGAAGGAGCGGGGGTGGGGGAGGATCGTCAACATGGCCTCGGTCGCGGGGACCCTGGGCGGGTTCGGCCAGGCGAGCTACTCGACGACCAAAGCCGGCGTCCTCGGGCTGACGAAGACGCTCGCGATGGAGGGCGGCCGGCACGGGATCACCTGCAACGCGATCGTGCCCGGCATCATCGGGACGGAGATCTTCCATTCCGCGAATGCCGCGATGAACGAGCGGATCGCGAACCGCACGGTGTTCAAGCGGCCCGGCGAGCCGCCGGACATCGCGAACGCGATCGCGTTCCTCTGCTCGGACCTCGCCGGCTACATCACCGGGATCGAGCTCTACGTCTCGGGCGGCGTCGAGCTGTTCGTCTTCTGACACACGTCCAGTGGGGCACCCCAGCCCACCACCCACTGCCGATTCTATCGCTGAACTGCACGCGTTTGTTGACCGATAGGTAAACGAATGCGTGAAAACGACGGTCGCCGCGGCGGGTGCCGGAGGGCACGGCGGGCAGTCGGCCGCACGCCGCTAGAATCCCAGGCTCGGTGCGCGCCGACACACCACTCTTCTCCTCACGGGCGCGTCGACAGGGCCGAGGCCGGTCGGCGTTCGTCACGCTTGCGGCAACTGCGGGCTTGTTCGTCCTCGTCGGCGCGCTCGTCGGTCTCGCGTTCGCCGGCTCCCGTCAGGAGCTCGCCGAGGGGACGCGCGTCGCCGGAATAGACGTCGGTGGGCTCACGAAGCGCCAGGCTGTCGCGCTCCTCGACCAACGCTTCGCGACGATGGCGGACGATCCGATGACGTTCACCGCCGGCCGCGAGTCGTTCTCGTTCGCGGCCAACCAGCTGGGCGTGCAGCCTGACTGGCGCGGCGCCGTCGCAGCCGCCGGACGGGCGGGGGACGGATTCGGGCCGATCCGGGGGTTTCGCCGCCTGCACATGCGCTTCTTCGGTGCGGAGGTGCTTCCCCGCGTGGCGGTGTCCAACGGGGCGCTCGAGTTCGCGCTCGACCGTATGGCGAGCACCGTCGATCGGCCGTCCGAGGACGCGGCGCTCGCCCGGCGCGGGCTTCGGATC
>JBOHBD010000119.1:0-10245 GCA_050698195.1 Gaiellaceae bacterium | reverse complement strand
GCCATCGGCTCCTCGATCAGGTAGGCCTGACGCGCGCCGGCGGAGAGTGTCGCTTCCTCTACCGCTCGCTTCTCGACGCCGGTGACACCCGACGGCACGCAGACGACCACGCGGGGGTGCGCGAACCGGTGCTGGTGCACTTTCTGGATGAAGTGCCGCAGCATCTGCTCGGTGACGTCGAAGTCGGCGATGACGCCGTCCTTCAAGGGACGGATCGCCGAGATCGTCCCGGGGGTGCGGCCCAGCATGCGCTTCGCCTCGACGCCGACGGCGTGCACCTCGCCCGTCCGCTGGTCGATCGCGACGACGGAAGGCTCAGAGAGCACGATGCCGCGCCCGCGGACGTACACGAGGGTGTTGGCGGTGCCGAGATCGACGGCCATGTCGCGGCCGCCGAAGCCGGTGAGCGTCTGGAACCAGGCCATGAGAGGACGCGGAGTCTACCTAGGCTTTTTCCAGCAACTCTGGAGCGTGACGCTCGAGCAGCGACACGAGGAGACAGCGCGGGGGAAACGATGTTTCCCCCGCGAGCCCCCTTCTTCGTGCCGGGGCACGCAGAAGCCGCACCTGGCCTCCCGGGCGAATGAATCGCCCTACGGCCCTCAACCGTCCGCATGCATCACCGGGAAGCCAGCAGCGCAGGAGCGTGGCGCTCGACCAGCGACACGAGGAGCGCGCCGGGGAGACCGACGACGTTCAAGTAGTCGCCGTCGATGCGCTCGACGAGTCGACCCCCGAGCCCCTGGATCGCGTAGGCGCCGGCTCGGCCCTCCCACTCCCCGCTCGCGAGGTACGTGGCGAGCGCCTCCGTCGAGAGCGCACGGAACGTCACGTCGGTCACCTCATGCTCGGTGACCTCGAAGCCGGACCCGAGCAGGGAGAGGCCGGAGACGACGGTATGGGTGCGGGCCGAGAGCTCACGCAGCATCCGGACAGCGTCGTCGCCGTCGGACGGCTTTCCGTAGACGCGTCCGTCGAGCACGACTGCCGTGTCCACGCCCAGCGTGACGTTCCCCTCTCGGTGGACCGAGCGCGCCTTCCCGTCTGCGTGAGCGCGGACGAGCTCGGGCGGCGCAAGGCCAGGTGGGACGTGCTCCACGTAGGCGGGCTCGACGACCTCGAACGGGATCCGAAGCTGCTCGAGGATCCTGCGCCGCTGTGGGCTCGTGGAGGCGAGCACCAACCGCGACGCGCTCATCCTCGGAAGTTCCGGCCGAGCTCGGACGTGTAGCGGCGACCGAGCGCCTCCCCGTGCTCCCTCACCCACTCGCCGAAGCTGTCGGTGCCGAGCGGCGGCTCGTGCGAGACGAGCAGGCCGGCCTGCAGCGCCTCGAGCTCGTCGCGCGTGAGAACGACGTCGCGGAGAAAGGTCCCGGCGACGCGAGCGACCGCGAGCGCGATCGCCGGCGAGGTACGACGGATCCGCGCGCGGCCCTCGGTGGACGTGGCGATCAGCCGGACGAAGTCCTCGAAGGCGAAGCGTTCGCGCCCGGCGGCGTCGAGCGCCACGTCGTCTTCCCTTGCGCCCGCTTCGACGCAGATCCGAGCCGTGTCGCGAACCGATACCGGCTGCACCTCCTCCCGGCCACGGCCGGCGATCAGGAAGACGGGGACGTGCCGGAGCGCCCAGGCGATGTTGTTGACGAGGATGTCCTCCAACCCGAAGACGAGCGTCGGCCGGACGATCGCGTGCGAGAGGCCGGAATCGCGCAAGGCTTCCTCCGTCGCCGCCTTGCCGCGGAAGTACGGAAACGGGGAGCCCACGTCGGGGTTCGCGACGCTGACGTGGACGACGCGTCGCAGGCCGGCCTTCCTCGCCGCACGAAACAGCGTCCTCGTGTTCTCGACCGCACGCGCGAAGGTCGTCTCGCCGCGCTCGAACCGGACCCAGTACGTGTTGTAGAGCGTGTCGGCTCCGTGGAGGCTCTCGACGAGCGAGTCGTCGAAGGCGAAGGGCCGGGCTTCAACCCGGTCCGCGAGCGGGTGCGTGGGAGCGGGCTTGCGGGTGAGCGTGCGGACGTTTCGCCCGCGGTCGAGCAGCGCCTCGGCGATGTGCCGGCCGGTGTACGAGAACGCGCCGGTGACCACGTCGAGCTCGGCGCCTGGCGCGTTCATCGAGCTTTCCGGGCGATCCAGATCTCCTCGGCCGGCCAGCTTCTGCCCCACTCGGGATCGAAATCGCTGTAGTGCTCGTGCCTCCTCGCGCCGTCGGGCGCGCGAAGCTCGATCAGCCGCTCGACCTCGAAACCCGCGCCTCGGAGCACGTCGATCCACTCCCCGTGCGTGAGCTGGAACTCCACGCCGTCCTCCGGCGTCCACTGGAAGCGGTGCATCCCGAAGTACGGGCGCTGGAGTTCCGTCGTCGCGTCGCCGACTTCCGGGAAACAGATCATGGCGAGCGGCGTCGTGTGCAGGAACACGAGCCGTCCACCCGGCCGGACGAGCCTCGCGGCCTCGGGGATCCAGCGGTAGGGATCGCACCACGTGCTCGCGCCGTGCTCCGACAGCGCCAGGTCGAAGCTGGCATCGGGGAGCGGGACAGTCTCAGCGTTCGCCTCCACCAGTCGGAAGTCGATTCCCGTCTCGGCCATGCACCGGCGCGCGGTCTCGAGCTGCGCGGGCGTGATGTCGACCCCGACCGGCCGCGCGCCGCGCTTCGCGACCCACGCGGAGACGTACGCCGTGCCGCATCCAAGCTCGACTACGTCGAGGCCGGCGACGTCACCGAGGACGCCGACCTCCGACTCGGGAACACCGAAGACGCCCCACCTGATCTCGTCCTGGGTCCACGCCCGAAGTGCGTCACCGTCCGTGTGGTCGGCGTTCGCCTGCGTCCATGCCTCGCGGTTGCGCGCGAGGTAGTCCGCTTCAGACAAGCCCGTCGGGGAAGAAGAGCGCCAGCTCCCGTCGCGCGCTCGCCCTCGAGTCCGAGCCGTGCACGATGTTCTCCGAGAGCTCGAGCGCGAGGTCACCCCGGATGGTGCCAGGGGCGGAGTCGAGCGGGTCGGTCACACCCATCATCGTCCTGACGACCGAGATCGCGGCCTCGCCGCTCACGGCGAGCGCGAGCACCGGGCCGGAGGTGATGAAGTCGACGAGCCCGGCGTAGAAGGGCTTCCCGGCGTGCTCGGCGTAGTGCGTGCGGGCCATCGGCTTCGACACCTTGAGCAGGCGCGCGCCCCGCAGCTCGAGCCCGCGGCGTTCGAGCCGGGCGATGATCTCGCCCGCGAGCCGGCGTTGCATGCCGTCGGGCTTGACAAGCACGAGCGTGGTCTCCCGGGCCATGGCGCGCCAGTCTAGTCCGTGCTCGCCCACGCAACGACCGCGGCCGCGAAGCTGACGCCTTCAGGGACGAATCGATTCCGCTCTCGGCGCGCTACGAGTCGGATGCGTGTCGCCGTCGCGCCGCTCGCTGGGATCGCGTGACGTCCTCGAGTGCCGGGAACGTCGTCGTCACCGGGGTCGCGCAGTGCGGGCATACCTGCCACAGCGCGTCCAGCGGCTGCCCGCACGAGGCACAGGCTTGCTTGAGTCGGGTCGTGCAGACGGGGCAGACGAGGTACGACGGCTCGACCTGCGCCCTGCACACGGGACAGCGCTTGTCGAGCTGCGCGAGTCGCTGCTCCATCGCCTTGATCTCGAGCTCGCGCTCGTGGACGTCCTGGAGGTACTCGGGCGGGCGGAAGAACATGTAGATGATCGGCCCGAGGAAGGGAGGGACGAGCCCGAGGAGCGTCGCCAGCCCGACGAGCCGCAGATCGGCGATGCGCCGGCGAGCGTCCTTGAAGGTCCAGAAGGCGGTGGCGAGCCAGAGGACGACGCCGAGCGCGATCCCCAGATTGCGGACGAGCGTCCAGTCGACCGAGGCGAAGACGAGCGCGAGCGGCATCGGAGCGACCGTCATAGCAGAAGCTTGCCCACGAGATAGCCCAGCGCCAAGGACGCCCCGACGATCGCCGCGACGACGAGCGCCGCGAAGGCGAGGACCGCGAGTCGCTCTCCTAGCTTCGCCATGCCGCACGTCGTTCTCCCTCGACGATGTCGCCCAGCAGGTACAGCGAGCCGGTCACGAGCACGGGCGCTCCGAGCTCGTGCGCGCGGGCGAGCGCCTGCGTGGGATCCTCCAGCGCGTCCACGTGGTCGAAGTACCGCCGGGCGAGGTCCGCGACGTCGGCCGCGGGAAGAGCGCGCGGAGACGAGGATCTCGTCGCCACGAGGCGTGACCCCGCGCGGCGCAGCTCACGGAGCATCGCGTCGGCGTCCTTGTCGGCCAGGATCGACACGACGAGCGTGTGGTCCGCCGGCGCGAGCCGCTCGATGAGGTACCGGACACCGTCGGGATTGTGCGCACCGTCCCGGACCTCGCCCTCCCGCCGCTCGAGCCTGCCGGGGAGCACGATCTCGGGGTCGGCATCGATCCGGTGCCCGACGAACGCCTCGGCCGCCTCGCGCGCGCCGCCGATCCGGACTTCTCGGTCCGGGACGAGGTGGGCGTAGGTGTCGTCGGGGAGCACCACGCTGCTGTCCTCGCGGGCGACGGCGAGCTTCTCGCGCGCGATCTCCTCGACGGTAGTGCCGAGAACGTCGGTGTGCTCGAGCGCGACGTTCGTGAGGAGGACGAGGCGTGTTTGCAGGACGTTCGTCGCGTCGAGGCGGCCACCGAGGCCGGCTTCGACGACCGCGACGTCTACACCGGCCTCGGCGAAGGCGGCGAGCGCTGCAGCGGTCACGGTCTCGAACTGCGTGGCGCCGAGCCTGTCTGCGGCGGGGCGGACGCGGCTTACCACGTCCTCGAAGTCCGCCTCGACGCCGTCCACGCGGATCCGCTCGCTCCAGCCCGCGACGTGCGGCGAGATCGTCGCGCCCACGGAGAGCCCTTCCGAGAGGAGCAGCTGCTCGATCGTGATCGTGGCCGTCGACTTCCCGTTCGTCCCGACCACGTGGATCGCCGGGTACGCGCTCTGCGGATCGCCCAGCTCGGCGAGGAGCTTCCGCATGCGCTCGAGCCCGAATCCCTCTCGGGGCCAGGGGCTGAGCGAGTCGAGCCACTCGACGGCGGACACACGGGAATCGTAGGACGACCTAGCTGACGCCGAGGGCGGCGAGCTCGCGGAGGTAGCGCTCGAGCTTCTCGCGCTCCGCGGCGACGACCTCGGGCGGAGCGCTCTGCACGAAGCGCTCGTTCGCGAGCATCCCCTCGGCGCGCGCGACCTCCTTGCGGAGCCGATCGATCTCCGCGTCGCGGTTGCCGTCGACGCGGGCCTTCTCGGGGCGGACGACGGCTGCGAAGATGCGGCGCTCCTCCTCCGAGCCGAGCTCCACCTCGACACCGCTCCGGCGGAAGATCTGTGCCGCTTCCTGGACGCGGTCGAGCACGCCCGCGTCCGCCGCGAAGCGCTCGTCGGGCTCGGGCCACGGGGAGACGATCAGTCGCGTCTTACGCCCCGGAAGCTGCGTCCAGATCTCTTCCGTCACGTGCGGCATCACCGGGTGCAGCAGGGCGAGCAGCCGCTCGAGCGCGGCGAGGGCGGTCGCCGCCGCCTCGGAGTCGTTCTCGTACAGCCGCGGCTTGATCGCCTCCGCGTACCAGTCGCAGAAGTCGTCGAACGTGAGGTGGTAGAGCGCGTCCACGGCGCCCGCGAAGTCGAAGCGCTCCAATCCGTCCTCGACCTCGCCGCGGACACGGTCGATACGCGCGAGGATCCACTGCTCCTCGAGATCTCGCGGGATCGTCTCCGGCGTCGTGCCTTCGGCGTTCTGGAGTATCAGCCGCGACACGTTCCAGAGCTTGTTCGCGAGGCGGCGCCCCTCCTCGATCGCCTTGTACGAGAAGCGCGAGTCCTGCTGGGAGGACATCTTCATCAGGCCGTACCGCGCGGCGTCGGTCCCGTACTCGTCGATCACCTCCACGGGGTCGATTCCCGTGCCGAGCGACTTCGACATGCGCCGCCCGTCCGTCGCGAGCACGGTCGAGTGGATGATGACGTCACGGAAAGGGACGTCGCCGACGAGCTCGATCCCGGAGAAGATCATGCGGTTCTCCCAGAGGCGGATGATCTCGCGCGCCGTCAGGTTGAGGTCGCCCGGGTAGAAGCGGCGCAGATCAGGCGTGTCCTCGGGCCAGCCCAGCGTGGCGAAGGGCCAGAGCGCCGACGAGAACCAGGTGTCGAGGACGTCCGGGTCGCGCTCAAGCTCGGTCGACCCGCATTCCGCGCATGCCGCCGGCTCGGACTCCGCCACCGTGACGTGACCGTCCGGGCAGTACCAGGCCGGAATCTGGTGGCCCCACCAGATCTGGCGGGAGATGTTCCAGTCGGGGGCATGCTCGAGCGACTCGACGGCGAAGCGGTGCTGCGACTCAGGGTGGTAGCGGATTCGTCCCGAGCGCAGGACGTCGAGGGCGGGCTTCGAGAGCTCCTCCATCCGGCACCACCACTGCAGCGAGATCAACGGCTCGATGCGGCTCTCGCAGCGCTCGCAGACCGATATCGCGTGCCGGTAGGGCTCCCGCTTCTCGAGCAGCCCGCGCTCCTCGCACCAGGCGAGCACCAGTGCGCCCGCCTCCTCCTGCGTCATCCCCGCGACCTCGGGGACCTCCTCGTTCATCCGACCGTCGGGGCCGATGACCATCGGCTCGGGGAGGTCGTGCGCGCGACCGATCTCGAAGTCGGTCGGATCGTGACCGGGCGTGACCTTGAGCGCCCCCGTGCCGAACTCGGGCTCCACGCGCTCGTCGGCGACGATCGGCACACGGCGCTCGACGAAGGGGACGATCGCCTCCTTGCCGACGAGCATCCGGTACCGCTCGTCGTCGGGGTGGACGGCGATCGCGACGTCGCCGAGGATCGTCGCCGGGCGCACGGTGGCGATCGTCACGTGCCCGGAGCCGTCGGCGAGCGGGTAGCGCACGAAGAGGAGCTCGTCCTCCGTCTCGAGGTGGTCGAGCTCGAGATCCGAGAGCGCGCTCTCGTGGTACGGGCACCAGTTGACGATGCGGTGGTCGCGGTAGAGGTACCCCTTGTTCCAGAGGTGCACGAAGTGCCGGAGCACGGCGCGCACGTAGGACTCGTCCATCGTGAAGCGCTCGCGGCGGTAGTCCATCGACGCCCCCATGCGCCTGAACTGGGTCATGATCGTCCGCCCGTAGCGGCGCAGCCAGTCCCAGACGAGATCGACGAAGGCCTCCCGCCCCACGTCCTGCCGCCGCTTGCCCTCGTCCTCGAGCGCCTTCTCGACCTGATACTGCGTCGAGATCCCGGCATGGTCGTAGCCGGGCTGGAAGAGGCAGTTCCGCCCCTGCATGCGCCGCCAGCGGACGAGCGCGTCGGCGAGCGCGAGCTGGAGCGCGTGCCCCAGGTGCAGCTCACCGGTGACGTTTGGCGGCGGGAACGCGACCACGTACGTCTCCCGCGGGTCGTCGGCCTCGGCGGCGTAGAGGCCCTCCTCCTCCCACGTCTGCTGCCAGCGTGCTTCGACGCCCTCGGGCCGGTACAGCGGTTCCATGGAGGCGGAGTCTAGAAAGGTCCGGTCGCGGCGCTGGTCGCCTACGCGCGGCTGCGCCGCCCGGCTACCGGGGACAGGGGGTTGCCTTTCCCGTTGCGGCGCATTGTCCGATCTTAGCCGGAGCGGACGAGGATCGTGCTCGTCGCGTGGGCGTAGAGGCGGGAGTCGGCGTCTTCGATGCGTGCCTCGGTCGTGGCCACAGTGCGCCCCGCGTGTACGACCGTGCCCGTGCACCGGACGAGGCCCGTGTCCTTCGTCAGCGCGCGGGTGAAGTTCGCCTTCAGCTCGAGTGTCGTCCAGCCCACGAGCGGGTCGAGTGTCGTCACGAAGGCGCACCCCATCGCCGAGTCCAGGAGCGTCGACGCGAGCCCGGCGTGGACGGTGCCGATCGGGTTGTAGTGGAACTCCGCCGGCTCGCACTCGAAGACAGCCCGTCCGCGCTCCGCCTCCACGAGGCGGAAGTCGAGCGTCTGCGCGATCGGCGGCGGCGGAAGCTCTCCGACCAAGATCTTGTGCATGACGTCGAGGCCCGACAGCCCCGCGTACTCGCCGAGTGCGGCGAGCGGGTCTTCCCAGGAGTAGGTTCGCGTCCGGTCTTCCACGACTAGCGCCCCACCGCGTAGCCCTGCATCCCGCGAGCGTTGGCGCCGGCCTTGAGCAGCCCGTCGGGCTCGCGCGCAACCGCGGTCACGCGGCCGAGCGACCAGGCCGGCCAGAGGGTGACGTCGTGACCCCGGCGCTGGAGGTCGGCGACCGTCCGGGAGCCGACCCGCGCCTCGAGCGCGAGCGACTTCGGCGCGAACCCTCGGGGATGGAACGACGCGATCAGGTGGTCGGTGTGGAACTCGGGCGCGTCGATCGCGGCCTGCAGGTCGAGGCCGAGGTCGACGTGGCGCAGAAAGGCGTGCAAGGCCCACTGCTCCTGCTGGTCTCCCCCGGGCGTCCCCCAGGCCAGGTAGGGCTTCCCGTCGCGCAGGGCGAGCCCGGGCGAGAGCGTCGTTCGCGGCCGCGCGCCCGGCCGCAGCGAGGAGGGAAGCCCCTCTTCGAGCCAGAACATCTGCGCGCGCGTCCCGAGCGGCCAGCCGAGGGAAGGGATCACCGGCGAGCTCTGGAGCCAGCCGCCGCTCGGTGTCGCCGAGAGCACGTTCCCGAAGCGGTCGGCCACGTCGAGGTGGACGGTTCCGCGGCTCGGCTCGCCCGACCCGACCGCCGCGGCCGCATCGTACATGCGCGGTAGCCGGCCGTAGCCGGGCACGTACTCGCCGGACGCCTCGTCGCCGACGAGCGCGCGCCGCTCGTCCGAGTACGCATCGGAGAGCAGGATGTCGAGCCGCACGTCGGCGTCGCCGTAGAGCGCGTCCCGGTCGGCGAACGCGAGCTTCGCGCACTCCGTCACGACATGGATCAGCTCGGCCTCGGAGAGCTCGGCGAGGTCGAAGCCCTGGAGGAGGGCGAGCTGCTGCAGTGCGGCCGGTCCAGTCCCCCACGCCCCCGTCTTGCACACCGTGAGCCCGCGGTACTCGAGTGCCGACGCAGGCTCGAAGGTGGCTCGCCACGCGGCGAGGTCGTCGCCCCTCAGCAGGCCGCCTTCGGCGCCGGAAAAGCGGTCGATCTCCTCCGCGACGAAGCCCTCGTAGAAGGCGTCTCGCGCACGGTCGAGCTCGTCCTCGCGGGAGCCGCCTCGGCTCTCCTCGACGATCCGGCGGTAGGTCGCAGCCAGCGCTGGGTTGCGGACGAGCGAGCCCACCTCGGGCGGCGGGAGGTAGAGCTCGCGCGAGCCGGGCCAGGTGGCGAGGAGCTCCTCCGTTCGCTCGATCGTCAGCCGGACCCCGCGGACGACCGGGTAGCCGCCCTCCGCGTACCCGATTGCGAACTCGAGGACGTCCTCGAGGCGCCATGTGCCGAACTCACCGAGCAGGAGGAGCCACGCGCCGAACGAGCCCGGTACGCAAGCGGCGAGCACCCCGGTTCCGGGGACGAGCTCGTGGCCCAGCTCGTGGAAACGGTCGACCGTCGCGGCAGCCGGCGCCACGCCCTGTCCGCAGAGGACGCGCACCTCGTCCCGCTCGGCGGAGTAGAAGATCGCCGGCACCTCGCCCCCGGGCCCGTTCAGGTGCGGCTCGACGACCTGGAGCACGAAACCCGTCGCGACGGCGGCGTCGAACGCGTTTCCGCCGCGCTCCAGCACCGCCATGCCGGTCTGCGAGGCGAGCCAGTGCGTCGAGGCGACCATCCCGAACGTGCCGCGCAGCTCCGGCCGGGTCGTGAACACGTGTCAACTCTACGGGTCACCGAAAACGGGAGGGCCCGCGTAGGCTTCCGGCGTGCCCACCTGCAAGCGCTGCGGCGAGGAGAACCCCGACACCGCGAGATTCTGCAGTAGCTGCGGCGCTCAGCTGAGCGAGCCGAGCGTCGCGAGCGAGGAACGCCGCATCGTCTCGATCGTCTTCGTCGACCTCGCCGGCTTCACCGCCCGGTCCGAACAGCTCGACCCCGAGGACGTGCGCGCCATCCTCACCCCGTACTACGAGCGCGTTCGCTCCGAGCTCGAGCGCTTCGGCGGCCGCGTCGAGAAGTTCATCGGCGATGCCGTGATGGGCGTCTTCGGGGCGCCGGTCGCATTCGGCGACGACCACGAGCGTGCGGTCCGCGCAGCGCTCGCTGTGCGCGACTGGGCCGGCGAGGACGGGCTGCAGGTCCGGATCGCCGTGAACACGGGAGAGGCGATCGTCGACCTCGACG
>JBOHBD010000118.1:0-8926 GCA_050698195.1 Gaiellaceae bacterium | reverse complement strand
CCAAGGGCGGCTACTTCGGCAAGCAGTTCGAGCAGCACGGGCTGCCGATCATCGGCGACGACATCAAGTCCCAGGTCGGCGCGACGATCACGCACCGCGTGCTGACGACGCTCTTCCAGGACCGCGGCGTCCACCTCGACAGGACGATGCAGCTCAACGTCGGCGGCAACTCCGACTTTCGCAACATGCTCGAGCGAGATCGGCTCGAGTCGAAGAAGATCTCGAAGACGAACGCCGTCACGTCGATGCTCGACTACGACATCGGCGCCGACAACGTCCACGTCGGCCCGTCGGACTACGTGCCGTGGCTGACCGACCGCAAGTGGGCGTACGTCCGCATGGAGGGCTCGTCCTTCGGAGACGTGCCCCTGAACATCGAGCTGAAGCTCGAGGTCTGGGACTCGCCGAACTCGGCGGGCATCGTCATCGACGCCGTCCGCCTGGCCAAGCTCGCGCTGAACAATGGCATCTCCGGCTCGCTCGAGGCCCCGAGCGCGTACCTCATGAAGTCGCCGCCGAAGCAGATCCGCGACGACGAGGCACGCGACCAGACCGAGCGCTTCATCGGCAAGAACGCGTTCGCGAAGGCGACGAGGAAGGTCGCCGCAAAGGCGTAGAGGTCGCTACTCCGGCACTCGCGGCGCGCAGTCGTCGGCGACGAAGCCCACCCGCTTGTGGCTCTTGTCGCAGAACGGCTTCGTCCGCGAGTGGCCGCAGCGGCAGAGGGCGATCGCGCTGCCCTCGGGAAGCACGAACTCGTTCCCCTCGGCGTCGATGAGGCGCACCGGTCCCTCGACCTTATACGGCCCGTTCGCGCGCGCCTTGATGGTGACCTGACTCATGAAGCCAAGTTACAACTTGTAACTTGCGGATGGCCCGGCGCTGCAAACTGCGCAGATCCGCCAAGTAACAACTTGTAACTTGCGGCTTTCCGGCTCACCGCCCCGACACCGGGCACGGGGCTACACTCGCCCGACCGTGGGCCTGCGCATCTGCTTCGTCACGCCCTTCGCGTGGTCGCAGCCGCACGAGGTGAACGCGCACGTCGCCGGGACGGCCGCGGCGCTCCGCAGGATGGGCCACGAGGTGACGATCCTCGCCCCGTCGTCGCGTGCGCGAGACCTCCTGGCCGGACGACGAGCGCTTCAGCGAGGAACCGAGGCGGAGGTGATAGCAGTCGGTCCCTCGATCCCGATCTCGCGCCGGACGTCGATGGGCGTCCCGGTCGGGGTTCGCGCGAATCTGAGGCTTGCCCTGACGCGCGGCCACTACGACGTCGTGCACGGCTTCGAGCCCGGTCTCCCGAGCCTCTCCTACCTCGCGCTCACGTCCGCGCACGCGCTGACCGCGGCGACGTTCTTCTCACCCGATCGGCTCTCCTACCCGCCGCGCCGCTCGCGGCGAGACCGGCTGCGGGCCCGTGTCGACGCGCTGCTCGCGACGTCGCAGGCGACCGCGGAGGCCGCCGCGGAACGGTTCGACGGCGACTACGGGCTCATTCCGATCGGGGTCGATACGACGCTGTTCCGGCCCGGCCGGAAGCGGCAGACGATCGCGCTCGAGCTCGAGGTCTCGGGGAGAGGCATCACGCGAGCCGTCTCGAAGCTCCTGCGCGAGCTTCCGGGCTGGGAGCTCAGCCTGCTGCACACGAAACCGCTCGGCTTCAGGCCCCCGATCCCGCGCGCGGTTCGAAAGAGGACGCACGTTCGCTCGATTCGCCGCCCCGAGCAGCGCGCGGCGGCTCTCGCCGAGGCGGCGATCTTCGTCCCGGCACCCGACGGCGAGGAGCGGCTCACGCTCGAGGCCGCGGCGTCCGGAGCGGCGAGCATCACCGCCGCTGAGAGCCCCGAGCGCATCGCCGAAGAGGTCGCGCGACTCGCGGAAGACGACGCGCTGCGGTCCCGGGTCGCGTCCCAAGGTCGGGCTCGTATCGACGGGCAGAGCTTCGATCGCGTCGCCGAGGAGCTCGACGTGCTCTATTCGCGGCTCGCCCGGAAGCGGCGCGAGCGAAGGCCCGTGTACGACGGGGACGATCCTCTCGCAGGCCGCGACTGGATCGCCGTCGACCTGCACATGCACACCGACTGGTCGCACGACTGCTCGATTCCCGCCTCCGACCTGGTCGACCAGGCGGAGGAGATCGGCCTGGGCGGAATCGCAGTCACGGATCACAACGCCTTCGGCGGCGCGCTCGAGGCGGTCGAGCTCGCCCGAGACCGGGACCTCGTCGTCATCCCCGGCGAGGAGGTCATGACGGACGGCCAGGGCGAGGTCATCGGGCTCTTCCTCGAGAGCGAGGTCCCTAGGGGCATGTCCTTCTCGGACACGATCGCGGCGATCCGGGAGCAGGGCGGTCTCGTCTACCTCCCGCACCCCTTCGACCGGCTCCACGCGATTCCCGACCCCGCGACGCTCCATCGCCACCTGGCAGAGATCGACGTGTTCGAGGTCTTCAACGCCCGGCTCCTGCGCGACTCGTTCAACGACGAGGCGCTCCGCTTCGCCCGCAAGTACCGGCTGCTCCAGGGGGCGGGGTCGGACGCGCACGTGCTTCAGGGCGTCGGGACGGGCGCCGTCAGCATGCGCCGCTTCGAAGGGCCCGAGGAGTTCCTGCTCTCGCTTCGCATGGCGGAGGTCCTGCGCCGGCCGAAGTCCCTCGCGTACCTGCAGTCGCTCAAGTGGGTGGCCCAAGTCAAGGAAAAGGTCCGCTAAGGGAGAAGGTGAGCCGGACTCTGTGCCCGCGGCCGTGCCCACCGACGAGATCTACGAGCGCTACCTGAAGAAGGCCATTGCCGAGATCAACGAGCTCGGCGACGAGCTTGCGCGCGCGGGTGACGAGCTCCGGGTTCCCGTCGTGGGGTCGGGACATCCACTGGCCGACATCTTCCTTCTGAAGCATCGGCCCCAGCCGCAGGAGATCCAGGAAGGGGTCGCGTTCTTCGGCCGTGCCGGGGCCGCGGTGCTCAAGTCCTTGCAGCGCCTCCACGTCGACCCGCTCTCGGTCTACGGGACGAACTGCCTCAAGTTCGGGACGGAGGACCCGGCGGACGCAGCAGCGTGGCTCGCCCGCGAGCTGCACATCGTCCAGCCGAAGCTCGTCGTCGTCATGGGCAGCGAGTCGGTCGAGTTCCTGAACGGGCTTCGCTTCCCGCTCTCCGATGCGATCGACGCCGGCACGGTCGGCGGGGTGCAGCGCTTCACGCCGACGATCGAGGCGCTCGTCACCCCGGACGTCGACGCGTCGCTCGACGACCAGCCGGCAAAGACCGCGTTCTGGAACGCCTTCAAGGCGCTCGGCCCCTGGTGGGCGGAGCAACCCCCGTACTGACTTTCGGGCGCCCGCGCGCGCTCGCGCTGGCGGCGCTCGTCGTCGGGCTCCTGGTCTTCGGGGCCGTCGCTGCAAGCTTGCCCGAGCTCACCGAGGGCGGTGCAATCGCCGTCGCGAGCGCGCTCGTGCTCCCCGCGTTCACCGCGACGATCTGGCTGGGGCTCCCAGTGTCGCGCGCACGACAGGTCTGGCTTCTGGCGGTCGCAGCGCTTGCGGGGGTGGCGTGGGCGGGCCTCTACTTCGCGGGGCTCGGCGTTGCCGCCAACGCGTCGAAGCTCGCGTGCTTCGTCCTCGTGGGCTTCTGGTTCCTGTCGCTGTTCGAGGCGCTCTGGTGGCTGGCGCTCGTCGCCATCCTCGTGCCGTGGGTCGACGTCTGGTCGGTCTCCTCCGGTCCCACCCGCTACGTCACCGAGGAGCGACCGGGCTTCTTCGAGAACATCTCGGTCGCCCTGCAGGTCCCGGGCGAGACCGCGACGGCGAACATAGGCCCGCCGGACATCGTCTTCTTCGCGCTCTTCCTCGCCGCGGCGCAGCGGTTCCGGCTCAGGATCGCCCTCACCTGGATCGCGATGACGGCGTTCCTGTCGCTGACGCTCGTCCTCGTCTACTTCTGGGACTCGTCCGGGCTGCCCGCGCTTCCTGCCGTCTGCCTCGGCTTCCTCGTGCCGAACGCGGACCTCCTCTGGCGTGACGCGCGCGCCGCCTATGTGGCCCGCAAGGAGACGGCCACGTGACCCGGTGTCACGAGGCGCGGCTCTCGAGCAGCGAGACCGACTCGACGTGCGGCGTGTGCGGGAACATGTCCATCGGGCGGCAGCGGACGAGCTCGTAGCCGTACTCTTCGCGCAGCACCTTGGCGTCGGCGGCGAGCGTCGTCGGGTTGCAGGACACGTAGACGATCCTTTTGCCGCCGAGGTCTCCCGTCCGCCGGAGAGCCTTTCCAGCAAGCCCCGCGCGCGGTGGATCCACGACGACGACGTCCGGCCGACCGGCCTCCTCGACGAGCGCCTCGACGGTCTGTCCCACGTTCCCCGCGTAGAAGCGCGCGTTCTCGATCCCGTTC
This sequence comes from Gaiellaceae bacterium, assembly GCA_050698195.1. GTDB lineage: Bacteria > Actinomycetota > Thermoleophilia > Gaiellales > Gaiellaceae > GMQP-bins7. The sequence goes on along the minus strand of JBOHBD010000118.1, from coordinate 4,535 downwards.
AGCTCGGCGTTCTCGATCGCGCAGGCGACCGCTTCCTCGGAGATCTCGAGCCCCCAGACGGATCGCGCGCGTGCCGCGAGCGCAAGCCCGATCGTGCCCGTGCCGCAGTACAGGTCGAAGACGTTCTCTTCGCCCGTGAGGCCGGCGAGCTCGCGGGCGAGCGCGTAGAGCTGCTCCGCCATCTCCGTGTTCGTCTGCAGAAACGCACCGGGGCGGACGCGGACGCGAAGCCCGAGGATCTCCTCCTCGATCGCCTCGTCGCCCCAGAGCAGCTTCGTCGGGAGGTTCGTCTGCTCGGCGGGCGTGTCGTTGATCGCCCAGTGGATGGAGCGCGTCTCCGGAAAGCGACGGAGCACGTCCACGAGGTATCCGGCCTCGAACCGCTCGCCGGGAGCCGTGACCAGCACGACCAGGACCTGGCCCGTGTTCCGGCCCTCGCGGACGACGAGGTGGCGGAGGTAGCCCTCGCCCGTCTCCTGGTCGTACGGCTCCAGCCGCTCCTCGCGCGCCCACGCGCGCACGGCGAGCCTGATCGCGTTCCCGAGATCGGTCGTCAGGAGGCACTCCTCGATGCCGATGACCTCGTCCCAGCGACCGGCTCGGTGGAACCCGAGATCCACGCCCTCGTCGCCTGTCGTGAACGAGTACTCGAGCTTGTTCCGATAGTGGTAGAGCGACGCCGCCGGGACGATCGGCTCGACGGGCGGATCGGCGATGCGACCGATCCTCGCAAGCGCGTCGCGCACCTGCTGCTCCTTCGCCGCAACCTGCGCCTCGTAGGCGAGATCCTGGAAGCGGCAGCCGCCGCAGATCCCGAAGTGACGACACGGGGCGGCGACGCGGTCGGAGCTCGGATCGAGGACGGCCTCGGCAGCCGCCTCGGCGAACCCACGCTTGACCTTGGTCACCTTCGCGCGGACGCGGTCGCCCGGTACGCCGCCGCGTACGAAGACGACGAAACCGTTCACGCGCCCGACGCCGTTCCCGCCGTAGGCGAGCGAATCGATCTGCAACTCGAGCTCCTCACCCTGCCGGACAGGCGCAGCCATGCCGGCCAGCGTAGCCGTGGACAGATCGGAACGAATTCGTAACACGTGCAGTGACAGGCACTGCAACGGAATTGGCACACCTAGCGGCTGCCCGGGCGATGCTAGGACAGAATGCCGACGTACACGGACCGGTCGCGCGGGCCGTCGAACTCGCAGAAGAAGATCCCCTGCCAAGTACCCAACGCGAGCGAGCCGTCGTCGCGCAGTGGCACGACGACACTAGGCCCCATCAACGAAGCGCGGATGTGCGTCGGCGCGTTCTCCTCCCCGGGCTCGTGGTGCTGCCACGACCAGCCGTCCTCGACGATGCGCTCGAGCGCGGTCTCGTGATCGAGCGCGACGGTCGGATCGGCGTGCTCGTTGATCGCCACGCCCGCAGTTGTGTGCGGCACATAGACGACGACAGCGGACCCCTCCGAACCGGACACGGCCTCCCGCACCTCGGGCGTGATGTCGACGAGTTGGCTCCGCCGCTCGGTCCGAAGCCGGATCTCTTGCACGGACGCCTAGAGCGCGCCGCCGGCCGCGGGAGGAGCCCCCGCCTCGAGCGCCTGCTCCCCGCCTCCCGCACGGCTCAGGTACTCCTCGACGTGGAGGAGGTTGTCCCGCCCGCGCTCGACGATGGCGAGGAGCTCCGTCATCGACGCCACCTCCTCGCGCTGCTCCTGCAGGAACCAGTGCAAGAACTGCTCGCCGACCAGCTCACCCTCCTCCCGCGCCAGCTTGACCAGCTCGACGATCTGGTCGGTGACCCGCTTCTCCTGCGCGAGCGCGAGCGCCACGGGGGCGACCGCGTTCGCGAAATCCGTCTGCGGAGCCTCGACGCCCGGGACGACGACCCGCTCGTCCGCGTCGAGGAGGTACTGCACGATGATCATCGCGTGATTCCGTTCTTCGACCGCTTGGCGGTAGAAGTGCGCCGCGAGCTGCGGCAGCGTCTCCGAGTCGTAGTAGGCGGCGACCGCGATGTACTGCTGCGACGCCGCGAACTCGTAGCCGATCTGCTCGTTCAGGGCCTCTGCGAACGTGGCCATGTCCCGACTCTATCCAAGTTACAAGTTGTAACTTGGCTCGGTGGCCGGCGTCCCCCAGAGCCTGAAGGGCCGGAGCTTCACCCGGGTCGCCGCCTGGTCCCGCGACGAGCTCGAGACGCTGCTCGACCTCGCTGACGAGCTCAAGGCCGAGCGGGCTCGCCGCCCCGAGCTTCGCCTCCTTCCGGGAAGGACGATCGGGCTCATCTTCCACAAGCCTTCCACCCGCACCCGCGTCGCCTTCGAGGTCGGGATCGCGGAGCTCGGAGGCATGGCGCTCTTCCTCCCCGCCGCGGAGCTCCAGCTCGCGCGCGGCGAGTCGTATCGGGACACCGCGCTCGTCCTCTCGCGCTTCCTCTCCGCGCTGATGATCCGCACGTTCGACCAGCACGAGGTCGAGGAGTTCGCAGAGCACGCGTCGATCCCCGTGATCAACGGCCTCACCGACGAGTCGCACCCGCTACAGGCCGTCGCCGACGCGATGACGCTGCGCGAGCGTTTCGGGCAGCTCGAGGGGCTTCGCGTCGCGTACGTCGGGGACGGCAACAACGTCTGCCACTCGCTGATGCGCGTCGCCGGCCGCTTCGGGATGGAGTTCGTCGCGGCCACGCCACCGTGGTACGCGCCCAAACCGGAGTACGTCGATGCCGCCGCCGAGGACGCGCAGGCGAACGGAGGCAGCGTCCAGACGACGAGCGACCCGCGCGATGCCGCCCGCGGCGCGCACGCCGTCTACACGGACGTGTGGATGAGCATGGGGCAGGAGGACGATCGCGAGACCCGGCTCCGCGACCTCTACCCGTACCGGGTCGACGACGAGCTCCTCGCGCTCGCCGACCCCGAGGGCATGGCAATGCACTGCCTGCCCGCTCATGTGGGGGAGGAGATCACCGCGGAGGTCCTGTACGGCCCCCGCTGCCTCGCGTGGGAGCAGGCCGAGAACCGGCTGCACACGCAGAAGGCGCTCATGGCCCTCGTCATCCGATGACGTTCGAGGACCACGTCCGCGCCGCCCTCGACGAGGTCCCGCCCCATCTCGCGGAAGCGCTGAAGAACATCGCCGTCGTCGTCGAGGACGAGAACCCCGAGGACCCCGACCTCTTCGGCCTCTACCACGGCGTGCCACTGACCGAGCGTGGTGACACGAGCGGCTCGCTGCCGGACAAGATCTCGATCTACAGGATCCCCCTCGAGGAGACCTTTCGCGACCCCGACGACCTCCGCGACGAGATCCGCATCACCGTCCTCCACGAGCTCGCGCACTACTTCGGGCTCGACGAGGAACGGATCGCGGAGCTCGGATACGACTGAGGTTTGAGTGGGTTTCGCGTTGGGAATGGACTGCGCGTGGCATCCGTTTCCACCCACATGACGCCGAACCAGATCCACGACGAGATCGAGCGCATCTCGGAGGAGCGCCAGGACCTCTGGCACCAGCTCTCGGGTGGGCTCGATCCGGCCGTCCAGGGAGAGATCAGGGAGCTCGACGCCCGTCTCGAGGAGCTGTGGCAGAGGCTCCGCATGGAGAAGGCGCGGCTTCGCTTCGGCGAGCGCGAGGACATCGTCCGCCGCGCCCGCGCCGAAGAGCGCCTCGAGCGCGCCGCGTAACGCAAAACTCGGCAGGAGAACGTCCGGCTCCCGCATATCATCGACGCGTGGCCCTTTTCGGTCGTCGTGAGATAGCGGAGCCGGTCTCGATCGATGCCGAGCACGATCGCCTGCGCTCGATCCGCATCGCCGCCGAGGAGGAGCTCGGTCGCCTCCGCAAGGAGCTCACCGAGCGCGTCGCCTCGGTCGAGAAGAAGGAGCGTGAGCTCGCGGACGCGATCGCCAAGGCGAGCCGGGGCAACGTCGGTCCGCTTCCTCCCGGCGCCGACGAGGCTCTCACACACGCCCAGATCGGCCTCGCCGCACGCGCGCAGGAGCTGAACCGCCGCGAGAACGAGCTCGGCGCTCGCGAGCGAACCCTGGTGAGGGAAGAAGCCGAGCTCGCACGCAAGACCGGCGCGCCGGACTCGGAAGCGCGTCTCGCGCAGATCGAGGCCCGCCTCGCCGCCCTGCAGGAGGCCGAGAAGGCTTTCGCGCGGACGCAGGCGGAGCTCGCGGCGCAGAGTGACGATCTCGCCCGCCGAGAGATCGCTCTCCTCGAGGCCGGTAGGGCGATCGAGGAGGCAGGAGGCACCGTCAGCGGCCAGGGCGGCGCGGGCCTGAGCCGGGCCGAGCTCGCCGAGCTCGACGAGCGCCTCCGCCGGCTCGAGCAGCAGACACGCGAGGCGAGCTCCGAGCGCACGTTCGGCGACGGACTGCGGACGCTCGAGCGCAAGGGAGTCGGCGGAGTCCCGCCGAACTCCTGAGCTGCGGGCTCTACACTGAACCCGCTCGGGGCGTTAGCTCAGCTGGGAGAGCGCCGGCTTTGCAAGCCGGAGGTCACCGGTTCGATCCCGGTACGCTCCAT
>JBOHBD010000117.1:0-3095 GCA_050698195.1 Gaiellaceae bacterium | reverse complement strand
GCGCGACGTCGTCGCGGCGGCGCTCCCGGATCCGGCGACGCTCGGCGAGCGCATGGTCGGGAAGACGTGCGCCGGGACACTCGTGACCGGCCGCGGCAAGGACGGCGCTCCGCGGAAGACGTACCTCTACCACGTCGTCGACAACGAGTGGTCGATGCGCGAGTACGGCGCCCAGGCGGTCGTCTGGCAGACCGCGATCAACCCCGTGATCGCGCTCGAGCTCCTCTCGTCGGGCGACTGGAAGGGCGTCGGCGTTCTCGGTCCCGAGGCCTTCCCGGCGCAGCCCTTCCTCGCGAAGCTCGAGGAGTACGGCTCGCCGCACGGCGTCCTCGAGCTCGACGCGGCGGCGCAGGTTGCGCCAAGTGACAACTTGTAACTTGGCCACGGTTTCGGCCACGTCGATTCCAGCCGCGTCCGCTCGTCGTACTTCGCATGGGACGATCTAGGATCGAGGCATGGCGGTCGTGAGGCTGCGCGCCCCGCTCTCCGAGCTCGCGGGCGGCAGGAGAGAGCTCCAGCTCGAGGGAGCGACGGTTCGCGACGTCTTGCGCGCGCTCGAACGGGAGCATCCCGCTATCGCCGGGTGGATCCTCGACGAGCGCACGACGATCCGTCGGCACATCAACGTCTTCGTGAACGGCGAGCGGGGCCGGGAAGAGACCGCCCTCGGTGCCGACGACCGAATCCACGTACTCCCGTCGATCACCGGAGGTTAGGAACTCATGACAGAGCTTCTAGTCGGCACCAAGAAGGGACTCTTCGCGCTCCAGGGGGAGGACGGAGCGTTCCAGATCACAGCGCGGGCGTTCGCCGGCGAGCCGGTCGAGTTCGCAGTGCGCGACCGGCGAAGCGGGCGGTACTTCGCGTGCGTCACGTCCGCGTTCTACGGGCCCAAGGTCTTCGTGACGGACGATCCGGCGGGTGAGTGGGAGCAGGCCGAGGGCCTCACGCTCCCCGAGGGCGACGACAAGGCTCTCATCCGGCTCTGGACCGTCGTCCCGGGCGAGGAGGACGGCCTCCTCTACGCCGGCGGCGATCCGGGCGCGCTCTTCGAGAGCCGCGACGGGGGAACGACGTGGGAGCTCCACAAGCCGTTCTGGGAGCAGCCGACGAGGCCGAGGTGGTCTCCCGGCAACGGCGGGATGTGCCTCCACTCGATCGCGGTCTGGCCCCGAGATCCCTCCCGCCTCGCGCTCGCGATCTCCGCGGTCGGGGTCTGGCTCTCGGACGACGGCGGAGCGACCTGGCGCCACGGGAACGACGGGCTCGTCGCGCGCTACGTGCCCGAGGACGCCCGCGAGGGGACCCTCGACCTCTGCGTCCACAACCTGCACCGCCACCCGGCAAGGCCGGAACGACTCTTCATGCAGTTCCACGGCGGCGTCTACCGCTCGGACGACGCAGGCGAGAGCTGGATCGACATCGGGACGGACACGGGCCTTCCGTCCGACTTCGGCTTCCCGTTGGTCATCGACCCGGACGACCCGGACAGCGCCTACGTCATCCCGCTGGTCGCCGACATGGACCGCGTGACCCCCGACGGACGCGTGCGCGTGTACGAGACGCGCGATGCCGGAGCGAGCTGGGTGGCGCGCGGCGACGGCCTCCCGGCCGAGGACGCGTACCTGACGATCCTCCGGCAGGCCTTCGACCGCGAGGGTTCAGGGCCGAAGATGGGTCTCTACTTCGGGGCGACGTCTGGCGACGTCTTCGGCTCGCGTGACGCCGGCGCGACCTGGTTCACGGCGGCGACGAAGCTCCCACCGGTGCACTCCGTGCGCGTGGCGTGAGGGTGCGGGGTCCGGCTGCCGCCGGACCCGGCGCGGGCATCAGACGATCGCGACCATCCGGTCGATGGCGCCGCGCGCGCGCTCGGCGACATCGGGCGGGACCGTGACGACGTGCTTCCAGTCGCGCAGCGAGTCGCGCAGCTTCTCGAGCGTGATCATCTTCATGTAGCGGCAGATCGCCTTCTCCGAGACCGCCTCGAAGCGCTTCTCGGGCGCCTCTTTCGACAACCGGTGGATGATCCCGGTCTCGGTCGCGACGAGGAAGCGCTCCTTCGGCGACTTCCTCGCGAAGTTGATCATCCCCTCGGTCGAGAGGATGTGCGTGCGGCCGTTGCCGAAGGCCATGCACTGGCTCGCGCAGCCGCACTCGGGATGGACGAGGAGCTCGGCGTCCGGCGCGTCGGCCTGCCAGCGCTCGATGTCCGCGGGCCGGATCCCCGCGTGCACGTGGCACTCGCCCATCCAGATCCGCAGCGTGCGGCCGGTCACCTTCTCGAGCCAGAGCCCCAGGTACATGTCCGGCAGGAACAGGATCTCGGCGTCCGCGGGGATCGACTCGACGACCGCCTTCGCGTTCCCCGACGTGCAGCAGTAGTCGCTCTCGGCCTTCACCTCGGCCGTCGTGTTGACGTAGGAGACGACGACCGCGCCGGGGTTCTCGGCTTTCCACGCGCGTAGCTGGTCGGCGGTGATCGACGCCGCGAGCGAGCAGCCGGCGTCGAGATCGGGGATGAGGACGGTCTTCTCCGGGCAGAGGATCGCGGCCGTCTCGGCCATGAAGTGGACACCGCAGAACGCGATCGCCTCCGTGTCGGTACCGGCGGCCTCGTGCGAAAGCCCGAGCGAGTCCCCGACGTAATCCGCGACGTCCTGCACCTCGGGCACCTGGTAGTTGTGGGCGAGGATGACCGCGCCGCGCTCCTGCGCAAGCCCGCGGATCTCCTCGTGCATCGTCTCGATCTCGAGGGTCGTCATCTCAGCTCCAAGCAAACGTCGAGGGAACGGGCAGAGTGGGTGAGCGCGCCGACCGAGACCTCGTCGACGCCGGTCTCGGCGATAGCGCGAACGTTCTCGAGCGTGACGCCGCCGGAGGCCTCAAGGCGTGCCCGCCCGGCGGCGAGCGCGACCGCCGCGCGCAGCTCGTCGAGGGTCATGTTGTCGAGGAGGATCGCGTCTGCTTGGGCCTCGAGCGCCTCCGAGACCTGCTCGAGCGTGTCGCACTCGACTTCGACCGCGAGATCGGTCGTCGCCCGCAGGCTCGCGACCGCCGCCGCGATGGAGCCGGCGGCGTGCAGGTGGTTGTCC
>JBOHBD010000116.1:0-3850 GCA_050698195.1 Gaiellaceae bacterium | reverse complement strand
GCGGGAGGCTCCCCTCGGCTTCCTCCTCGCGGGAAAGGCAGAGGAGGCGGTCGAGTACCGGCACGGGGCCGAGTGATGCTCACGCCCGAGGTCGAGACACTTCCCTGGGCCGAGCAGCTCGCCCTCGACCACGCGAGCTATCGGGCTCAGCTCGCCTACCTCTTCGAGCGGTCGGCCTTCTACCGCGAGAAGTTGACCGCGGTCGGGTTCGCCTCCGCCGAGGCCGCGGGCGGGCTCGCTGACATCGCAGAGCTCCCTCTGACCGAGAAGGACGAGCTGCGGGCGACGCGCACGCCGGAGAACCCGATCGGCACGCATCTCTGCGCGGAGCGGTCCGAGATCGTCCGGATCTACTCGACGAGCGGCACCACGGGCGCGCCCAGCTACGTTCCGCTGACGGCAGGCGATCTCGAGAACTGGGTGACCGCGTCGGCGCGGAGCTACGCAGCCTCGGGCATCGTTGCCGGCCAGCGCATCGTCTCGACTTACAACGCGGGACCCTTCGTGGCGGGCGCGGCGCTTGCCGCCTTCGACCGCATCGGCCTCTGCCACATCCCGATCGGCACCGGGAACACCGAGCGTCTGATGCAGGCGATGGAAGCCCTCGAGCCCGAGGCGGCGGTGCTGACGCCTTCGTATGCCGCATACCTCGTCGAGTGGGCGGCGGAGCGAGACGTCGACCTTCGGGGATCGAGCGTCGAGCGCGTCCTCGTGGCGGGCGAGCCTGGCGGAGGCGAGCCCGCCTTCCGGGCGAAGCTCGAAGCGGGTTGGGGCGCGAGGGTCACCGAGGCGATGGGCATCGGCGACATCGGCGTGTCGCTCTGGGGCGAGTGCGAAGAGCAGGACGGGATGCACCTGGGCGCGCGCGGCTTCGTGCACGCCGAGCTGATCGACCCCGAGACGGGCGGGGCGCTCGAGCTCCGCGACGGCGCGAGCGGCGAGCTCGTGTTGACGCATCTCCGGCACCGCGCGGCGCCGCTCTTGCGCTTCCGCACGCGCGACCACGTCGAGGCCCAGATGAGCCCGTGCGCGTGCGGCCGCACGGGCCCGCGCGTGCGCTGCATCGGAAGGACCGACGACATGCTCATCGTCCGCGGCGTCAACGTCTTCCCGTCGGCCGTGCGCGAGGTCGTGAGCACGTTCGCGCCCGAGGTCAGCGGCCACATCCTCGTCAAGCCGCAGGCCGCGGGCGTGAAGCAGGAGCCGCCGCTTCCCGTCGCCGTCGAGCTCGCGCCCGACGCGAGCGCCGACGACTCGCTCGCGGACGCGATCCGCGAGAGACTGCGCGACGTACTCGTCGTTCAGACACGCGTGGAGCTCCTCCCCTGGGGGAGCTTGCGCCGCAGCGAGTACAAGTCGAGGCTCGTCGAACGCTGATGAGAAAGCTCCAGAGCCAAGGCGTCCACCACATCACGATCGTCGGCGCCCATCGCCAGACGTCGATCGACTTCTGGGAGGGCGTGCTCGGCATGCCGTTCGTCTTCGAGCAGCCGAACCTCGACAACGCCTCGGAGAGCCACCTCTACTTCGACCCCGGCGACGGGCGCCTCGTCACCGTCTTCTCGAACGAGGAGCGAGTGCCCGACCCGACGCGCACCGCGACGGACCCCGGCTGCGTGCATCACCTCGCGTTCTCGCTGTCGCAGGCGACCTTCCACCAGGCGGTCGAACGGCTCGACGAGCGCGGGATCCGGCACTCGGGCGTCAAGGACCGCGGCTTCATGGACTCGATCTACTTCGAGGACCCGCTCGGCCTCCTGATCGAGCTCGCGTCGTATCGCTTCGAGCCGCCGCTCGGCTGCACGCACGCCGACGTCCTGCTCGAGGCCACAAGCTGCGGGTGGAGCGCGGCGACTACTCGATCGCGCAGAGCCACCTCGCGGATGCCATCGAGACGCTCGTCAGGCGATCGCGGGCGTCGCTCTCGGACGACCGATCGCCGAAGAGTCCCTACTAGAGGAGGAGGGCGCAAATGCCTGCCAACACGCTGAACATCCTCAAACCGAGCGTGAACAACCTGACCGTGCGCATGTTCGTGCGCGCCGCCGGGCTCGACTTCGAGGAGGTGGACGTCTGGGGAAGCACGACGAGCCCCGAGTACGTGGAGAAGTACCCGGCCCACCTCACGCCGATGCTCGAGGAGGAGGGCCTCCCGCGGGGCGCGCTCGGCGAGAGCTGCGCGATCATGGCGTACCTCTGCAACAAGCACGGCCTCACCCAGTTCTATCCGGAGGACCCCGGCAAGCGGGCGATGGTCGACAACGCGATGTTCTACTTGATCGGCACGCTCTATCCGCTCGTCGCGCGCGCCACCTACCCGGCGCTCGGCTTCGCGCAGTACGCGGGCGAGGTCGGGACGTCCGAGGCCGACGACGCCATGAAGGCGAAGGCGGCGAAGGACGCCGAGGCCGCGATCGCCGAGCCGCTCGACGTCTACCGCGCGTTCTTCCTCGACGGCAAGACGTTCATCGGCGGCGACTCGCCATCGATCGCCGACTTCCGCCTGGCCGCGACGCTCGAGTTCCTGCGCGCGATCGACTACGCCTTCCCGACCTGGGCGGAGGAGTACATGAACGCGATGGAGTCGACCCTGGGTGACGCCTACTCGGAGCCCGCGGCGGATGTGCGCGGCTACATCGACCACGTGAGGTCGCAGAACGCGTAACAGCGCCGGGCCGAAGAAGGTGACCGGGAGCACGAGCGCGCCGGAGCCGCACTGGACATGTGGCGCTTCCGAGCCCGACGGGAGCCGAGGTGTTGCGACCTCGGTCGCCTGCACTCGCGAGATCGAGTCAGCCTTCAGCGCGGTGACGCGAGTTGCCCCCGCGAGCTCGACGGCGTCCTGCTGGCCCAGAACGGGCCGCGGACCCTGAGGGCGCGCCGAAACCCGGCGCGCCCTCGTTCGGTCATCGGTCACGAACCAACGGGCCGACGACCGGCGAGCGGGCTCAGAAGTCGTAGCCCTCGATCGACGTGCCCGAGTTTGCGCTCGAGGTCGACACGCCCGTGGGAGTGGCGACGTGCCACGTGAACGCCTGGCCGTCGAACGTGTCGGCGAAGCCGTTCCCCGTCACGGTGCCGGGACCGGGATCCTCGACGAAGCTGTAGAGCAGCCTGCCGTCGAAGGTGACCTGCCGCGCGCCGTCCGGACGCGGTGCCACGCCGAGGCTGTCCGCGATGCCGTCGCTGCCGGTCGGCGCGTCGCCGTCCACGGTCAGCGGCTCCCAGATGGTCGCGCAGAGGTCGGTGCACAGCACCATGCCGTCGGCCTCCTGGTCGGAGGCGTAGAGGGCAGCACCCTGCGCGTCGACGAGCACGTCACCGACGCCGTCGACGGTGCTGACCGAGACGGTCGTGGCGGCAGTCGAGCCGCCCGGCGCCGACCCTTCGGCGCCTGAGTCACCGCCTCCGCCGCAGGCGCTGACGACGAGAACCACCGCGGCTGCGAGGGCGACGAACGCTGTGTATGTCTTGATGCTTCTCATACCCTTGTCTACCGGCACGCGTCGCCGGAGGGATTGACGTCCCCGTCAAAACGCGGCGACGAGCACCGGGCGACCGTCGCTGCCGGTGAGGTGCACGGCGACCACCGCCTGGAGATCGACCGGGATCGCGCCACCCCAGGCTCCGCCGGCGAGCCCGAACGCGGGCAGCGGAATCCTGCGACCGCTGCGATCGACGAGCTCTGCCTCGGACACCGTCGCGCGGTACGCGGGGTCGACCGTGACCAGGATCCAGGAGGGCGCGCCGCGGTACGCGAACAGCACTCCTCCCCGTCGGCCGGCGGGGTCCGCGAAGCGAACGGCTCCGAAGTACGTGCCGCTCGCCTGCGCCAGCGTCGCGCGGTAGT